>JBASRP010000154.1:0-3707 GCA_049273905.1 Actinomycetota bacterium | reverse complement strand
GACCGCTACGACGCGCCGGGCGGTGTGTGGGCCTGTCCGGTCGTGAAGGCCGCGGGGACCGGCGGGTCACTCCATCTGGTCAACACGGGACGCGTTCGCGCGCAGGTGCGGGTCAGCTTCTTACCGGACGGTCGCAAGCCCGTCGAGCAGGCGCTCGCGCTCGAACCGCGCCGAACGGCCACCGTCGCGGCTCCCGCCTCGATCGCGAAATTCGGCGCAGGCGCCATCGTCGAGTACGCAGGCGGCGACGTGACCGTGTCGCGCAGCGTGACGCTCAGCGCCCAGGGAGCCGCCGGTGTCGCAGCTGCGTCGTGCGCGCGCCCGGGAACCGCGGGACTCGTCATCCCGCAAGGTGCGACATTGCGCGCGGACACGCAGATCGCGATGTTGAACCCCGGCTCCGCCGACGCGCTGGTTGACATCGCACTGCTGGTCGGCGGCGAGAAGATCGAACCCGAGTCCCTCCAGCACCGGATCGTGCCCGCGCGTGGCCGGCTCGTCGTCCGGGAAGGCGACTTCGTGTTCGACGAGCCCACGGTGGTCGCGCAGATCGTCGCGCGGTCCGGCCGCGTCGTCGCCGACGGCGTGTTGATCGGGTCACGGATCTTCGAGCTGTCGCCGGCGCAGACGGCCGCGAGCGAGCTCGTCGCAGTCGCCAGCACCGCGCGCGGAGCGACGCAGTTCGCCGCGGTGGCGGTGGGGGACGAGGACGCAGTGACGAGCGGCGTCTTCTTGTCCACGACGGGGCAGACGACATACGAGCCGCTCACCAACGGGCTTGCGCCCAACACCCCACGGGTGGACCTCGCGCCCAACGCCGATGTACCGGCCGGCCCGGTCGCTCTCGCGGCGACCTCGAGCACCGCGCCGCTCGCCATCGGCGCACGATGGGCGGTCTCGTCGCGTAGCGGCGAGCTGGAGACCGCGGCGTCGTCGGGCGTGCGGCCGGCTCGTCAGGCCGTCGTTGTACTCGGACCGCCTGCGCTGAGCGGCACCATGCGCCTGCTGCTCGCCAATCCCGACGACCAGGACGCGATCCTCGATCTGACGCTTATGACGTCGGCGGGACCCTATGCCCGCCCGGCGCTGCAGGGGATCAAGGTGAGGGGCGGCCGGACGAGCGTCATCACCTTCCCGGGGCTCCCACCGAACGCCACGGTCGGTATCGCTATCCTCTCCCGCGGCGGGCGGGTCGCCGCGGTGCTCGAGGCGCTGACCCTTCCGCCGAATGCGTTCTCGGCTCTCGCCGTTACCGCCGTCCCCGTCGCAAGCGTGCCCGATGTAGCCGTCGAGCCCGACCCGATCCAGGGCGTTCCGGCTCAGTAAAAACCGAGCTCGCGCAAGCGATCGTCGCTGATCCCGAAGTGGTGCGCGATCTCGTGCCACACGGTGATACGCACTTGCTCGGCCAGATCCTCGGGGGAACGGGCGCGTCGCTCGAGCGGCTGACGGTAGATCGTGATCTTGTCGGGAAGGAAACCGGCGTAGCCGCCGTCTCGCTTGGTCAGCGGCACGCCGTGATAGTGACCGAGTAACCGATCGTTCCCGGGTGTCTCCTCGACGACGATCTCGACGTTGTCGAGACGCGATCGGAACTGCTCCGGGAGAGCCTCAATCGCGTTCCGGACAAGGCGCTCGAATTCTTGCGCGCCGCCGAGTCTCGCTCCGACGGTTCCGCGCCACGAACGACCCGTCCGTTTCCTTGGAATGTGTCTCGTTCCCCTTGAACACGGCGTTCGGATGTGCTAAGTTATCTGAGTACTCCGCGGAAGTCAGTAGGGGCGACCCGAAAGCTACCGCGGAGTACAACTTTTGGGGAACACGCCTTCGCCGCGCGGCGACGGAGACGAGAAGAGGCCATCTGACGTGGTCTCTTCTCGTTTTTGTTGTGCCATCGAAAGCGAACGACGCGACCCCGCGATCGCGCGCCGAGCTACGATTTTTCGAAAGACGGAGGCGCGCGAAACGCAAAAGCGCCTTAGGTAACACATCTGATGGGTAAGAACCGCCGCGGCCCCCGCCCGGCGTCACCCCTTGCCGCTCCCGACGACAGCGGCGTACCGTGAATGACGTGAGACGAACGGTCGCGCTGCTGCTCCTCTGTGCCGTGCTCGTCCTCGCCGCGTCCGCTCCCGCCGTCGCGCAGGCGCGGGATCCGTTCCGGCCACCGGCCGGATCTGCCGGCGGAGGCGGCGGTGTATCACAGCCGCCCCTCTCTGGAGACGGGGACGTCACGCCGCCGCGCTCCGGCGGGCTCCCGCGAACCGGCCAGGATGTCGTGATGCTGATCGCCATCGGGTTCGCCCTCATGAGCGCCGGCGGGGCCCTGCGTTTGACCGGCCGGCTCCTCGCGATCTGACGTCCTGTCGGTGCCCTGACCCCCGGTCGTATCCCATACCCTTGAAAAACACATGCGTGTAATTTATGGTTTCGCGCGATGGCGAGGCCTCAATCCACCCAGCCCCCCGCCGTTCGTAAGTGCTCCCGCAACGGTTGCCGCTGGCCGGCGTCGGCCTCTCTGACCTTCGCCTACGCCCAGAAGGTCGTCTGGATCGAAGACCTGATCGCTCAGCCTCACCCCGCCGCGTACGACCTGTGCGCGGCGCACGCGGAGCGGCTGGCGGTCCCGATCGGGTGGAACAAGGAAGACCTGCGGGTCGTGCCTCCGGCCGTGACCCCCATCCGCCCCGGTCTCGACGGCTGGGCGGCCGGGTCGGCCGGCCGCGGCGCGGCGTCCGGCGCCTAGCGAACTCCTTGCCCCCTTGAGTGTTCCGTGACACGCTGTCTTAGGTACACCGATACATAAGCCGCCGAAAGAGCCGCGCCATGCCGATAGATCGTGACTTGATCCGGTCCATCCGGAGCCTCGACGAATACGACCTGCGTCGCTTGATGATCTTCGTGCGGGGGTTGCTGCTGAACAGTGACGGCCCCGGCTTCGAGGATCCCGACGGCCGTTCCGTGAAGACCGGCGTGACCTATCGGCTCGAGCACGTCCGCTGCGGGAAGCGCGGCTGTACCCGTTGTCCGCACGGTCCGTACTGGTACGCGTACTGGCGCGAGGACGGTCGATTGCGATCGCGCTACATCGGCAAAACGCTGCCCGAACCCGCGGAAGCCCCGAGTTCTGCGGAGTGACACCTAGTCAGGATGGGTCTCGAAACGGTTCGGATGGGCCATAGCGGACACGGGGCAAGCCCGACAGTATGGTGGGCGTTAACGGGCAAAGCTTCGGGGAAACAAGGGGCAGAGGATGGGCGAACAAACTCGTAGTCTCGAGTGTCCGCGCTGCGGTTCGCGCGACGTCATCAACATCAACCTGTCGCTCGAGAAGGGCGACCGTGTCGCGTTCTATTCCTGTCATCGCTGCGACAAACGCTGGTGGCACAAGGACGGTGCGCCGGTCGATCTGCCGGACGTCCTCGACATGGCCCGGCGGCCCAAACGTTCTTCCGCGGCTGAGTAGAGCGGCCTCGGTTCCACCCACCGACGCCTCGTGACCCTCGCGCGGGCCACCGATCTCGCCTTCCGCGGGCGCCTCGCGAACGCGGAACGACTCCTCACCGGCGCCGCGCCGGCCGACCTCGACGCTCGCTGGCTGCATGCGTACGTCGCCGCCGCGCGCGGCAATTTTGCGAGCGCCGAGCGCTTGTCGCGAGGGATCCTCCGCTCGTCGCGGGCGCCGGTACACGTGAAGGCACGCGCCG
>JBASRP010000146.1:0-10918 GCA_049273905.1 Actinomycetota bacterium | reverse complement strand
CCCCGAAGAACTGGACCCGCGACGAGCGGCTGGCGCTGGTGAGCGACATCCTGGGCAGGGACATCGGCAGCTACAACGACCTCACCGACGCCGAGGGGCGCTACGTGGCCGATGTGCTCGAGGCTCGAGGCGACGTGGCCGCCGACCCGATGGACACGATGGAGGCCGAAGCGGAGTTCGACCCTTTTTCGCTACCGGACCGTCCGGGTGTCCACTACTCAGCTGAGGCAGAACAGATCATGCAGAGTTCGGCGGGGGGAACGCGGGAAGGTGCCTCGGACGGCAGCTTGCTCGATCGTTCGTCCGCTCCCGCCGAGCAGGGTTCGGGTCCTGTCGGAGAAAGCGAATCCTCGCCGAGACTCAGTTCAGGACCCGAGCAGGAGAAACTCCCGATCCGTGCCGCGACCCGTCTGGAGCAGCACCAGGCTGCAGCTGCCAAGACGCGTGCACGGTTCGCAGATCCCCGGCCGCCATCCTTGAGCGGGACTCCGGTGGCCGGGAGCGGAGGGGTTGGCGAGCACCCGGCCCCTCCGCGGATTCTCGGAAGGGAGGGGGAAGGGGATGCTTCGACTTCGAAGAAGGGGAAGGGGTCGGAGGATCTGGGGAGCCCCCTCCCCTCCGGGGCCATCGAGCGGGAGCCGAGCGATCCTCTGCACCACCTCGCTCCCGATGCACGCATGGCCCTGATCGCACACTGCAAGGACGACATCGACCTCGCCCGGTCCTTGGTGGGGGGCTACCTCACGTCGAAGGGACTCAAGAATCTCGACGACGAGCGGGATGCCGCCCACTTCGCCCGGATCACGTTTGCGAGGGGATCATGACCCTCGCCATCGCCGCGTGCCTTGGGCTGATCGTGCTCGTGGGTCTGGCGCTCATGGTCATCGACTGCTGGGTCGGCCGGCACGAATGGGCCGAGGAGTGTCGCATGCGCCTCGAGCTCAGCGAGGACGACCGCGGGGGCCATGTGATCGTCCTGTATCCCGATGACGCACGGGTGCTGCAGGAACGGGACCTGTGAGGATCGGCTCGCTCTGCACCGGAATCGGAGGTCTTGAGCTGCTCCTGCCGGGTGCGCCAGCGTGGCACGCGGAGATCGAACCTGCCTGTGTGGCGCTGCTCGAGCGGCGGTTCCCCGGCGTACCTAACTTCGGGGATCTGACGACGGTTCGGTGGGAGGACGTGGAGCCGGTCGATCTGCTGGTGGCGGGACCTCCCTGCCAGCCGATCAGCGTCGCCGGACGACGGAAGGGGGACAAGGATGAGCGATGGCTCTGGCCCTGGGTATGGGGAGCCGTTCGCGTACTACGACCGCGGCTCGTCCTGCTGGAAAACCCTATGGGGATCTTTGGGTTTCTCGGAGAAGCCCTTGCCGGACTGGCCGAAATCGGGGGCTATCGAACCAGATGGATCTGCCTACGCGCTTCCGATGTCGGTGCTCCCCACCGCCGGGAGCGGTGGTTCTGCCTTGCTACCGACGCCCCGAACATCGGACACCAACGGGTCGGGGGAGCACGGGAACGGGGGTCCGGATCTGCGGACGGCAGTAGCCCTCCTACCGACCCCGACGGCTTCGGACTCCCGAAGCACCCGGAACCGCACCTCGGGAAGGAGCAACCCCGACTCCAAGCACCACGACGGGGTCACCCTGTCGGATGCGATGCGACTCTTGCCGACCCCGACCTCCCGAGACTGGAAGGACGGCTCGCCCAACCCCAACGTCCCGGTGAACAGTCTCCTTGGGCGAGCCGTCTGGACTGGGGACCCTATACCGTCGCCATCGACCGATGGGAGCGCATCCTCGGACGACCAGCTCCCGCTCCGGTGGACGGACGGGGACTGAACGATGCCGATGCCACAGAAGAAGGATCCGCCGAAGGTATGCAGAGCATGCGGGCGCCCATTCAAGCGTCGGCGTTTCAACGGCAGACTGGAAGACAGGACCCGGTTTCTCTCCCGGGAGCATTGCTCCCAAGCATGCGCCAGCAGCCGGACCGAAGTAACGAAGGATACGATGCATTGGCGGGCCCGCAGATGGAGAAGGGCCAATTGCGCGGAATGCGGCGCGAGCCAGAGATTGCACGTTCACCATCGCGACCGCGACCCGAGCAACAACGAGCCCACCAATCTGGAGACATTATGTGCGAGTTGCCATCTCAAGCTGCATTGGAGGGAGGATCGGGACGAACGTCTAGCGGCGATACGACGTGGGGGCCATATGAGGCTGCCATCAGGCGATGGGAGGTGATCCTTGGAGAGTCAGCCCCTTCACCAGTGGATCACCGCGGTCGACTATCCCCTGCTTTTGTCCGTTGGATGATGGGATTTCCCGAGGGTTGGACGGAGTGCCTGACGCGCAACCAGGCGCTCAAGGCGCTGGGGAATGCGGTCGTGCCGCAGCAGGCCCTGAGGGCGTGGAATCTGCTGACGGCCGAAATGACGGTGCTGCCGATCGGAGGCATGCTCGAAGCGTCAGGGGACGCGCGATGACCGAGCGCCTCGTGACGCTGTGGCTGTGCGCCCGGTGCGGCAACTACTGGGAGGCCCCGCGCGCCCCCGGCCCGCTCAGCGAGCGCCGACCCGACTGCCCCCTGTGCGGAACCCCGGCCCTGTGGCGAGGCGAGAAGGTTGCGAAGTGAGCGAGCCCCTGCCGCTCGCAGAGTTCCAGCGACTCAACGAGCCTGCCGTACGTCTTCGCAGCTACAGCTTCTTCGTTGCGGGTCAGCCGATGACGCAAGGGTCCAAGCGGGCCTTCGTGGTCAAGGGTCATGCGGTCATCACCGAACAGGGCGGCGACCGCTGGCGTCTGTGGCGCCATGCGGTGAGCGACGGAGCTCGGCTCGCCCGGGGAGACCAGCCGATGCTCGACGGGCCGGTTGCCGTCAATCTGGCGTTCTGGTTGCCGAAGCCGGCCAGCGCGCCGAAACGTAAGCGGACGTGGCCGATCGGGGCCAGGTCGGGGGACCTCGACAAGCTGGCCCGGAGTTGCTGCGACTCGATGTCCGGCGTGCTTTACGACGACGACGCCGCCATCGTGCGTCTGTATGTGTGCAAGGACTGGGCCGCTGGCACCGGGCCCGGTGTGGCCGTGTACGCCCGGGAGGTACGGGAGTGACCCCCCCCGCAACCTGCCCGACGTGTGGGCATCTGCTCGGCATGCCCGTATCGGAGGCAGCGCGCGAGCTCGGCGTCTCCCGCCAGCGCGTGCATCGCATGATGGCGACGGGGCAGCTGCGCTCGGCAGGGTGGGAGCCGGGCCCGGGCCGCGGCAGGATGTACGTCGAGCGGGCCAGCGTGGAGGAACGGAAACGTACTATTGACACCGTGTCCGCATCAGAGTAAGGTGGGGATACCAACCGCTCGAGGAGACCCGCTCATGAAGCTGCCCCCCGGTGACACCTACGCCGACCACTACTGCACCACCTGTGGAGCCCCGTTCTTCGGTCCGCCCTGCGGATGCGACACTCCGGTGACCTGCGCCAACTGCGGTAACGAGCCTGACGCATGCGAGTGCGAGTGCGAAGACTGCGGCACCCCACTGGGCTACGACGAGACTCGCACCGGTCTTTCCAAACCGCTGTGCGAGACCTGCCTGTTCGGAAGGCTCTAGGTGCCCAGCCCCTTCCCTCCAGCCCCACCCGGCGAGCCCATCGTGGCGAACCAGTGTGCCGAGCCCGGATGTCGGCGCGTCGCCTTCGGTGACCCCCTCCGGTGCGAGCTCCATCGGACACGCAAGCCGCACGTCCGGCGTGGCCTTTCGGGCTACGGGTCGGTGGAGCCGGGAGCGAGCGAGTGGGCGCGATGGATGAGCGAGGGCAGGGACTATCGCGATGAGTGACGACCTGCCCCTCGTCGCGCTGGGGCCCTGCTGGGGCGCATGGGCGGTCGGGTCAGCGACACGTCCCGATGTGGCGCACCTCGTCGTCCGCCTGGTAGGGGGATCATGGGCGTGCAGCTGCGAGGCAGGGGTCCGCGGACGGGAGTGTCGGCACGTCAAGGCCGTGAAAGCTGAGATGGACGCGGCGGTACTGCGTAGAGCCGATGCCTGACTGGGTGGAGTTCCTGCGGGATGCCGCTGCATTGGCGACAGGAATCGTGTTCGTGCTCTGGCTGCTCGACGTGGCCTTCCGCGAGTCATGAACGATCCACGCGGCCCGTCTACCGCTTCGTCCCGCTGCCCACCACGGAGGCCGACGGTGACTGATCGCAGCTGGGCATCCCTCGCCCACACGCTCGTGCGTGAGGCCGCCCGCGTGGAGCACGCCATCGTGGGGCTGGACGACGATTGGCTCGAGGGCTGGTGCGTCGGCATGCGGGATGCGGCCCGGCTGCTCGAGGTGTCAGCGAGCCAGTGCCCAGAGCAGGCCCGAGAGCCCGGCGAGAGCGAACAGGATCACGACGACGAACCAGAACTCATCGGGCTTCACGCGCTACACGACACCGAGCAGGCGCAGGAGCAGGACGATGACGAGTACCGCGACGATGACGCCGAGGATGTTCACGCCAGCACGCCGAGTACCTTGAGCAGGTAGATAAGGACGAGGAACAGCACGATCCCTGCCAGCACCCAGATCCAACTAGGAGGATTCATTGGTTCCTAGCGTACCCACTCCAGAGGAATGTGTGCGCCGTGCATGGGAGCGCCTGTGCGACGCCAACCATTCCTCCGCGCCCCTGTCCACCGTGGCGGTCCTCTACGCAGAGAGCCAGGCGTGGGCGGCACTGGCGGTGGCGCTCGGACACGTCAGCCCCGACGTCACATCAGTCGGTACAACGCCCGTTGTACCTCAAGGTACGAGCTTCAACAAACCGGCCCGGGATGTTGCATCTCCCAAGTCCAAACCGGGTCAGTCCCCGAAGCCGAAGCCCGAGCCCGCCGGCGATCCGATGGCGCAACTCAGGGCCAAGTGGCAGCAGGAGCAGGCCGACGGGGCCTAGCTCGTAAAGATTCCTCTCGTCACCAGCGCAGACCGCATCGCCTCCACTTCGGTCCGTAGCGCGTTCACCGCGTCCATCAGCCGTCGGTCGTTCGCGTTCGCGTTGGTGGCCACGGTGGACGACCACGTGTTAGCCAAGACAACGAGTGCAGTGCCTACGGTCCCGAGCGTGCCGGTCAGCGCAGCGGGCGTAGCGGGAGAGGCGGTTGCCCCACGTGTGACGTACGCGGCGTCGTGGTTGTGGGAAGTGGGGGAGTAACCCGAGAGGTCCGGCGGCGGGTGGGTGTGCCCTGTTGCCGCGGCCCCCACGTCTGCCGCGGTATGACCGTGTGCTGTGGTCGCGTAGTTCGCGTGCGCGTGTGCAGTCCTCGAATAGTCGGCGTTATGGTCGTGGGTGGTCGGGCTGTACCCGCTCAGGTCGGGAGTCGGCCCCGGCGGTCCGACGGGACCTGGGACTGTCGAGTCTTGCCCGGGAGGACCCGGTGGTCCGGGTACGGTGCTATCCGCACCAAGCAGCCCTATCGGGCCTCTCTCACCAGGAGGCCCTGGGATCGTTGAATCGGCACCGGGTAGACCGGGCGGACCCCGTTCACCTACAGGCCCCGGGATAGTGGAATCCGCCCCAGCTGGCCCCGGAGGACCCGGCACAGAACTGAGCCCGGCGATCAGCCCCAGCAGGTGCGGATGGCTGGCCTCGTCGGCGTTGTGTTGCTCGAGGCCAAGTTCTTCCACCAACAGTGCGCCCGACGGCAGCTCGGGGGGAATCGGCATGGCCCCCGACGCGCGCCCCATGTCCGCCAGAGCGACCCAGCCGGCACCCGTCGACTGGTACAGCGCCCCGTTGCGGTCAATGACGCTGACGAGTCTGCCCGGCGGGTGGGCGTTGGCCTCGGATAGTTCAGCCAGTTCCACGCGGTCGAACGGAACCCCGGTGAGAGCCATCGCCTACACCACGTCGTAGCCGGTCAGGGCGACCGACTCGAAGGTACTCGCCCCCCCCGCTGCGGCGAACTCGAGCGTCATGGCGGTGGCCGCAGTGCCCACGATGGAGAGCCCGTTGAGCACGACGGACTTGCAGGAGCCAGCGGTGGCGGGGACAGAGATCCGCTGGGACCACAGGATCGTGCCCGCACCGGTCGCACCGTCACGCAGGTTCACGAGGACCGTGGTGGCCGCGATGATGCCGGTGTCCGCGGTGAGGGAGAAGGCGACGGAGGTACAGACGTGACGGAAGCCGGCGGCAGAAGCCTGGGTGGCGGTGGCCTGGGTGTTGGCGACAGGGGTGTGGGTGGCTGACCAGTTGAGCGGGCTGACGACCTTTTGACGACCGGCGGAGTCGACAATGATGAACCCGTAGTCAGCTGTCGCCGATGTCTGGGTGGCATCAGTATCCGCCCGCACGCCGAGAGCCCCGATACCCGAGTCACCAGAGGTATGTGCAACGTCTTCCGCCTTGGCCAGCGTGATCGTATTGCTTGTTGCACCGGACAGAATGAGGTTCCCCCGGAGGTCTGTCGCAAGAGGGATGTAATCGCTATCTGCCGCTCGAGCGGTGAATGCGGTGTTCACCACTCCCAGCGCCATGATGCCGACATCGCCCGAGGTATGGGGAGCGTCCTCTGCCTTTCCGAGTGAAGTGGCGGACGTGCCGGGGGAGGAGATCGCGACGCTGCCGAGATTGGGACCCGTGGTCGCCGGATCTACCGTGTCTCCTTGTGTGAGCCATTGCCTGAGTGCGTCCAGCGCGTTCCCATTGAAGACAGGCATCGTCGTCCTCCTCTATTCCACGCGCTCCCGCTGGTGCGAGCCGCTGTTGAGAAGAGTCTACGTCGCGATCAGCCCCACGGTCCGCAACCGGGCGAGTAGTGCGTTGAGCTGGGTGATGACCGACGCTGCATCGGTCGCATCCGCAACTGCTGTCGGCTGAACTACGGGGGTCGCATTCCACAGCGAGAGCTTCTGTGTGGGAGCGGTGCCGATCTTCGTTCCGGTGGCCGTGCCGACTGCGATGTCAACAGCCTCTTCCATGTCGATACGCTGGGAAACGTCGATGCCACCGTTGGCGGTCTTGCGAAGATGCATCAACAACGTTCCATCGGAGGCACGTAATGCAAGTCCGCCCGTTCCGCCTACAGCCCCGTCTCCTGTCGCAAATGCTGTGAACTGCAACTGCGTATTGGTCTCCAGCTTGAGAATTGTTGCTAGAGCCCCGGCGGGCGTCTTGGCTTCCAATGCCCGTTCCAGAACGATCTGCTGTGGGGCGAGAACAGTTGTCCCGTTGTAGACGAACCAAGACAATAACTGCTGGTACGACGCGGCCGCGATCGTTACGCTGGCCACCGAATCTGTGATGATATTCGTGTATGCATTGGCATGGAGACCGGCAAAGACCAGTTGCGGCCTCGCAGTCCCGCCGATGGTCACAAGATTGGTCTTGGTGGTGACCCCATTGAAATACCCGGAGAATAATCCGGCGCCGGCAGCACCGCCCGTTCCTGCACCCTGCCACGAAATGCCAATAGGCCACTGCTCGGATTTGATACCTATTGCTGTCACTTTCTGTGAGCCGTCGAAATAGAAGTGAGTGCTGCCGACCACAGTGCTGTCACCAGATGGGCCGATGAGACGCACTACGCCGCCAGTACCGTCTACCGATCTAGCACCAGGATGGGTCGTGAACTTGAACCCATAGGCACCCGGCCCCCACGCCGAACAGAATTCAAGGGTCGCAGGCGCGTGAACCCCTGTCAGCAGATAACTCGCTTCTGTTGCCGCGTACACACCGACACGACGGATGGTGGATTGCTCGCCCATCTGGTGAATGGCGATGCCGTTGGCTGCGACATTCTTGCAGTCCAGCACGAGGTCTTCAATAGAGGACCAGTGCCACCATTCCGTCGTCGCGGAATCCCATACGTCGTTTTTGATGAGTGCGACACCCGTGAACCCAAGCGCCGCCACCAAGCGTGACGCCCCAAACGTGGTGCCCCCGGAGCCGATGCCCCGCAGACGCATGCGGGCAGTGACGACGAGCGGGGCGCTGATCAGGTAGCTACCGTTCGGCAGGAAAATCTCTCCGCTTACACCGGTCAAGCTGTTGATAGCTGCCTGAATCGCTGCCGTATCATCCGCTACGCCATCGCCCACAGCGCCGAAATCCCGAACATCGGCATGCCCGGTGATTGAATGCCACTGCGTCCCGGTGTCGATCCAGACCCCTCGGATCCCGTCGGTCACCCGGGCGAGGCGCCCTGCAGTCCCAGCGGCGGGGAGCGTGGCGACCGTGTAGGAGGGGAGCTGGCCCGACTGGGCGGCGAGCTCGGCCCATGCGCTGCCGTTCGAGGCGTAGATCTTGTCGACGTTGGAGACCCACGCGATCCGTCCTTCGGGATGGGAGTTCGCCGCTGTCAGTTCTGCTGTCGTGTCGACCCGGGGCAGATCGACGGACTCGCTAAACGGGATCCCCATTACCCCAGCCCCGGTAGGTCGGGAAGGGGCAGGCCCGGCAGCAGGCAGATGGCGTCGTCGTCGCAGTCGACGATCAGGCAGACGCTCAATCTGTCGCAGCGCGGCGGGGACTTGGCAAGTTCATGAGGTGTCGGCGCCGAGGTAGGCAGGAGCATGAGAACGGCGAGCAGGGCACTCATGCCCTCGCCTCCAATCCGGGTAGCGGTTCGGCTGTCTCCGACGCCGGCATCTGAGGATCCGGATGTTCGTGATGCCAGCACAAGCACCTAGCCTCGCAGAACGGGCACTGGCGCTTGCACTCATCATGGTGGTCATGCAGGCAGGCGGCCGAAATAAACTTGTGAACGATCCGTTCGCTCACGCTAACCCTCGTTTCTGCTGGTCCACAGGTTCTTCACCAGCGAGAGCAACGCTGGCACCACAGTCCCGAGCGCTACCAGTGCCGCCCGCTTCGCGCTCGATATGTCCGTGATCGTAGCAGCAGCGAGCGAGCCGAAGAAGGCTTGCCACGTGGTTGCCAGAACGCGCTCGAGGATGTTCGTCGCCCGGGTGCGGACGACGCCGGTGACCGTCTTGCCCCCGGCCCCGGGGAGGGAGGCCTTCACCACCACGGCGCTGTCTGACTTGGACCCCAGGTTCTCGAACTCCACGATCATCCTCCGATCGGACAGGCCGGCGGATTGATCCCGGCACGGATGGGCAGGGCGAACTCAATCTGCGGTGCAGGTGGTGGCGGGGAGATGTCGAGGGCGGGCTGCGCGCACCCGCCCATGTTCAGCAGGAACCCCGCCAGGAATGCGAGCAGCTGGTCGAACCCCATCCTCTACCTCCTAACGCTCAAGTGTACGCTCACGGTTTCTGCGGCAGGACGCACGCGTCGAGGGCCTTGGACTTGACGGCAGCCGTGCAGGAAGGGGAAGGGGTGGGACCGGGAGCGGCGGGGGCTGAGTCCTGCGGCTCGACCGGTCCCTCGGGTGATGGTACGGGAACGAGCTCGGTGCGCACCAGCACGCGCGTACCGGGGGTAAGCGTCACGACCCGTTCCCGGATGGTCTCGATCGAGTCCGTGTTGGTGGCGGAATTTGTGGCTGCTATCTCTGCCTTTTCCTTAGCGTCATCGGCCGATTTCTGCACACCGGCGACGCCTTGAATGATGCGCTCTATCGCGCTGGAAACCACATCTTGATTCCGAAGATAGCAGTTTCTCGACACCGTTCTGTGCGCTGCTTTGTCTGCCGCTCGAATTCGCTCGATAGCGCGTTCCGAAGGGGGCACCTGACATTCTTGGATAAGCCGCAGCGTTTCGCGGTTCTTCACCGCGGTGTACCCGAGGATGGCCGACCACACGACGAAGATCAGCGCCACGAACACAAGCGACTTGCCGAGGCTGGCGATGCGCTCGCGGTCGGTGGTCACTTCCTCACCCATGCCTCGAGGGCGGACGAGACGCCGGGCACGCCGAGAATGGATCCGTAGACGAGCAGGAACGCCAGTCGGGGCTCCCCCGTGCGGACCACGGCCTCGAAGATGAGCAGCCCGGTGGCGACGAAGAACAGAACCAGATCCCGCAGCCACTTGATCCAGACGGGACCGGCGGATGCCACCACATCATCTGCCCCGATGAGGCACAGGTGAATCGTAACAGACCGGACAACGGGCTCAACGGAAGAAGTCTCTGGCGAGCACAAGCAGCAGGGCCAGAACGGCCAGGATCACGCCAGCGTTCTCCCGCAGCGTGGTCTTGCCAGTCTCCTGCTGCACCGTCGCCCCCTCTCCACGGTCGATGCGTTCCTTGAGTCCGTTGATCGACTCGATCACTCCTGCGAACCGGGCGTCCGCCTCTCCCCGTGGCGTCAGGTTCTCCCGCAGGCGTTGCAGTTCGGTGTTGAGCCCCGACAGCGAGACGTAGGTGGCCTTGTTCGTCTCGGCCTGCGCCGTCTCGGACTTCTCGATGGCTTTCTGCGTGGCGGCACGGTCGGCTGCAATGGCCTGCTCGGCAGCCTTGAATGCGGCGTCGATGGCACGCTGGTTCTCGACGTTGCGCTCGTCGAGGCGCCGGTTCCACTCCGCCAAGAAGCGATCCTGCGCCGCCTTGCGCTCCAGCCGGGCCCGCTCCAGCTCCTCATGCTCCCGGCGATGGGTATCCTCGTAAGCCTTGGCCCGCTTCTCAGCCTCTCCTACGAGCGACTGCGTAACGGCGAGCAGTCCCGTGTCTACGCCTCTGCGATCACCGCCCGGCGGTAGTTGGTCGTCGGCCATGTGCTGAGCCTATCGGAGCGGTGTGCGCATATCGGGGAACAGGAACCGGAGCCATAATCGCCAGATGCCGCCGACCTGCGCCACGTCCGCCAGCGCGGCGAGGGGGATCACTTAGTTCCCGGGTGCCGGCTCTGTGCGATGGCCCGCATCATGGCGATGGGCAGGGCGTCGCAGACCTCGCAGACGGTGAGCCTCGGTTCTCCCGAGCTCCGGTAGACGGCGAGCTTCGTGCTTCCGCAGTGACAGGTGGCCGA
>JBASRP010000143.1:0-2924 GCA_049273905.1 Actinomycetota bacterium | reverse complement strand
CCCCACGGGGACGACCTCGGGGTGCCGCGAGTCTTCGGGGTAGCGTTCGCTGCGGAAGGTGGTGATCTCGAGCCAGTGGCCGCCCTTCAGGACGCCGACGGTGCCGAACTCGATGCCGACGAGCTTCTGCGCTTCGGACCAACCGCGGACGATCTCGAGGACCTCGTCGGGCTTGGCGTCGGTCGCGAAGTCCATGTCGCCGGCGCGCTTCTGCAGGATGGCGTCGCGGACGGAGCCGCCGACCAGGTAGAGCGACTTGCCCGCGCGATCGAAGCGCTTTGAGAGCTCGAGCGCGACGCCCTCGACCTTGATCAGGTCGCGGAGTTTCTTGGCGATATCCGGCGGGTTCGGCACCCCGTAAGGATAGCCCGCCTCACCAGGGATCAAGCGTTGTTTAGACGATCCCCTGCTGCTGGAGGGCGATGGAGAAGTCGTGGGGCGACGTGGCCGCGATGGACGCGTCGTCGATGGTGACGACGCCGGACTTCACCAGCTGCACTAGGTGCTGATCGAAGGTCTGCATCCCGTAGAAGTCACCCTCGCGGATGACGTCTTCGATCAGGTGCGTTTGCTCGGGGTTGGTGATCATGTCGAAGACGCGGCCGTTCGAGACAAGGACCTCGACGGCAGGGACGCGTCCGGCTCCGTCGGCGCGCAGGATCAACCTCTGCGACACGACTCCGCGGAGCGTTCCGGCGAGCGTCATGCGCGCTTGCATCTGCTGGTGCGGCGGGAAGAAGTCGATGATGCGGTTCACGGTCTCGGTGGCGTCAAGTGTGTGCAACGTCGAGATGACGAGATGGCCTGTCTCCGCGGCTTGCAGGGCGGCGCGCACGGTCTCGGGGTCGCGCATCTCGCCGATGAAGACGACGTCGGGGTCCTGGCGCGCGGCGTGCTTGAGCGCGGTCGCGAAGTCCACGGTGTCGATGCCGACCTCGCGCTGATCGACGATCGCGAGACGATCAGGGTGCAGCACCTCGATCGGATCCTCGATCGTCACGATGTGGCAGCGGCGCGACGAGTTGATGTAGTTGATCATGGCCGCGGTCGTCGTCGTCTTTCCCGAGCCGGTCATCCCCGTGACCAGGATCAGGCCGCGGTGCTCCTCACAAAGCGCCCGCACGACCGCCGGCAAGCCCAGCGCCTCGAATGAGGACGAACCGGGCAACACCCGCCGGATCGCGATGCCGACCGACCCGCGCTGGCGGAACGTGTTGACGCGGAACCGGGCGATTCCGGGCAGGGTGTACGCGAAGTCGGCCTCGTTGCTCGCCTTGAACGCGCGGGCCTGCTCCTCGGTCATCAGGTCGAACGCCATCCGCTCGACATCGGGCGACGACAGCGCGGCGCTTTCCAGAGGAACGAGCTCGCCGTCGATGCGCAGGTAGGGCGGACCGCCGGCCCGGATGTGCAGGTCGGACGCCAGCCTTTCAGCCGCGATCGTGAGGAGCTCGTCGATGTTCACAGGCATGCCTTAAGGGGAGCCCAACGGGCTCCGAGACTGACACTGGGAATGTCGGCCTTCGCGACGACGGACTTAACGGTCGTTTCGAAGCGCGAACCTCCGGGAACATAGGAGCCGCCCCGAGCCGGCTGGGAGATGGCGTTGCGCGGGACCGTCGAAGTTCACAAACACCTAGTCGAACGCGCGATCCCGCACGAGTTCTACAGACTCGAGCGACCGTTGCGACGCATCGACGACGCTGCGGCCGTCCTCGATCTGAAGCCCTCGATCGTGGTCGCGGCGGAGCTTTTCGATTCCACCGGCTCGTTGGTGCTTGCTCTGACGCCGGCCTCTGCCTGCGCGTCCGCGGCCGACGTCGCGCGGGCGGTGGACCTCCCCCGGGTGCGTCCCTTGTCGAAGAGCCGCGCGGCCGCGGTCACCGGCTACCTGCCGGACTGGCTCCCGCCGGTCGGTCACGAGCGGCCGAGCAGGGCGATCCTCGACGAAGAACTGCTGGGAACGGACGTCGTGTACGCGGCCGGGGGCGACCCCGGCGTGATGCTGATCCTCCGGACCGGCGACTTGGTGCGCGCGACGTCGGCGCTCGTGGCGCCGCTCGCCACGATGGCCGAACCGGTGGCTTGACCTTTTGACCACGGTCGGTCATCGGCCGGGTTGCTAGCATCGCCGGGATGTCACGCCTCGCCGCGCTCGTCGCGGCTGCCGCGCTGGTCCTCATCCTTCCGGCGAACGCGCAGCCCGGGGACGACGTCACCGCGCGGCTCGCCTCGTTCTCGCCTTGGGCGGCGCCGGACACACCTCTTTCGCTCGGGATCGAGGTTGCCAACGCCGGAACGACGCCGGTGCAGGACCTCGAGATCGGGCTCACCATCCGGGACCGCGTCCGGAGCCGCTCGTCGTTGCGGGCCTCCCTCGACGGGAACCCGTCGGGCGACACGCTCGCCGGCACGACGGAAGCGTTCGACCGCCCGATCGAACCGAACGAGCGCGTGACGATCCCCGTCCAACGAGAGCTCGGATCGCTGGCGTCCGCGTTCCGCGCCGGGCGGGCGATCTCGGGCGTGTACCCGATCGAGATCCGGGTTCGCGCGGGCGGCAGCGAGATCGCGCGGCTCAGCGGCGCGTTCGTCTTCCTGGCGAGCGCGCCCGAGAAGAGACTGAACCTGACGTGGATCGTCCCGATCCACCGCCCCTTCTTTTCGGACGCGCGCGGGGCTTACGACCGCACGACGACCAGCCGGGAGATCCTCGCGACGGGAAAGCTTCGCGCCATGGCGGACATCCTCGCCGGACATCCGAGCGTCCCGCTGACGCTCGCGCCGTCCGGGGTCATCGGGGATGAGCTGCTCGACCTCGCCGACGGATTCCGCGCGCGGGAGGGAGGCCGCAAGACGACGGAGGTTCCGGCCACGGACGCGCTGGCGCGCGGCGCGGCCGATCTGCTCGCCCGGTTCCGGTC
>JBASRP010000139.1:0-2014 GCA_049273905.1 Actinomycetota bacterium | reverse complement strand
GACCGGACCCGAGCGCTCGATCGCTTCGAGCGTGCCGCCCAGGTAGGCCTCGACAACCAGCGGATCGTTCTGCACGACGCTCGGGGGCCCTACAGCGATGACCTTGCCGTCGGCCATCGCGATGATGCGGTCGGCGATCCCCATGATGAGCGGCATGTCGTGCTCGATCACGACGAGCGTGACGCCAAGCGCGGACTTGATCTCGCGGATCACGTCGCCCAGCGCTTCCGTCTCGCGCTGCGCGATCCCCGTCGACGGCTCGTCGAACAGCAGCAGCGTCGGGCGCGTCGCGACCAGGCAGGCCATCTCGGTGATGCGCCGCGTGCCGGTCGAGAGCTCCTGGATCTGCATCGCGCGGTAGCGATCGAGACCCATCAGCGACACGATGTCTCTCGCGAGCTCCTGCTTCGCCCGCTCGCTCGCCGACGGCAGAACGAGCGAGGACGCGAAACGCGTGGGGAACGATCGCTCCGTCGCGACGGCGACCGCCTCGGTCACGGTCAGCGTGGGGAACAGCGCGGAGTCTTGGAACGACCGGATGAGGCCGAGCTGCGCCCGCGCCTCCGGACCGAACGCGGTGACATCCTGCCCGTCGAACCACACTGCACCGTGGTCGGGACGGAGGAATCCGCTGAGGAGCTCGAACGTCGTCGTCTTCCCCGCGCCGTTGGGTCCGATCAAGCCGACGGTCTCGCCGGCGTCGATCGAGAAGGACACACCGTCGACCGCGTGGACGCCGCCGAACGACTTGCGGAGGCCGCTCGCCTCGAGGAGAACGGTTCCGGCCGTGCGCATCGGCGCCGTGCTCGGCGCCAGCTCGCGTATGTCGCGCACCGGGCGGGCGATGTCGGCCTCCCGGGTCGGCGACGCGTCGGCGTACGCGGCGGCGATGTCGATGCCGCGCCGCCGGCCGATGAAATTGACGATGTGGTTGCGGATCGGCTCCGCGATCTGCGCGACGCCGCCCGGCAGGTACAGGATGATCAGCAGCTGGCCGAGACGGCTCGCGGTGAACCCTGCCGCGTCGAGCGGAACGAACGCGGGTAACGCAAGCACGAGGAGCGCGCCCAACAGGGGGCCCGACATGATGCCGAGCCCGCCGATCACCGTCATCACGACGAGGTCGATGCTGGTGATCGTCGGGAAGCTGATCGGATTGATGCGCGTCAGGCTGTGCGTGTACAGGGCGCCGCCGATCCCGGCGATGAACCCTGCCAGAAGGAACGACTGCGCTTTCACGGCGCTCGAGCGGACGGTGAACGCGCGCGCGTTGTCCTCGTTGTCGCGGACGGCGCTCAAGACGCGGCCGAGACCGCCTCGGCGCACGTTGCGCGCGATCAGCATCGCGATCAAGAGCATCGCGAGCGCGAAGAAGTAGTAGGACCGTCCCGTGTCGAGGGGCGTGCCGAAGGGTTCGGGCCTCCTCGGACTGACGCCGTCGCCGAGCATCCACGACTGTCCGAGCAACCACGTCGGCGTGATGAGCGCGAACGCGAGTGTCGTAACGGTCAGCATCAGCCCCCGCGCGCGCAATGCCGGCAGACCCAGCAAGAGCGACGTGAACCCGGCGGCCACGCCCGCGTAGACGAAGGCGAGCGCGAAGTTCCCGCCTTCCTTCGTGACGTGGTACGAGACGACACCGGCGACGGCCGCGACGGCGAACTGTCCGACCGATAGCTGGCCGCCAAGTCCCGTGACGATCCCGAGCGACAATCCGACGATCGCGAGCGCGAAGATCCCGCTCAGCGTCACGGCGGCGGAGTGAGTGATGACGAGAGGCAGTACCGCCGCGACCGCCAGGGCCACCACCCCGACCAGCGTGCCGAGGTGACGAACGAGCCAGATCTTCCGCAGTGCGTCCGGCACCGGCCGGAGCGCTTGCACCGCCGCCCAGCTTCCGCGCTCCTCCTCCTCGCGTCCGCCGCGCACGCGCTGCAGGATCAGCGCCAAGAGCACGATGCCGAACAACACGACGTCGACCAGCCCGGCTTGCGAGTAGTTCCAAAGAAGGAGC
>JBASRP010000134.1:0-1507 GCA_049273905.1 Actinomycetota bacterium | reverse complement strand
CCTCTACGACGCAGCCTGGGTGCCGCCGCCGGTCCACGCGCAGTAACCGCAGCGGACGTGGCGCGGCGCGAGGCCCGCGGGTAGCCTCGCCGTATGAGTGACCAGGCCCTGGTCCTGCGTGGCGCGTCCATCGTCGACGGCACCGGCGCGCCCGCGCGTCTGGGAACCGTGGTCGTCGACAACGGACGGATCCGTGCCATCGACGAGGACCCTCCGAAGGGTGCGGCGGTCGTCGACCTCGCGGGGCACACGCTGCTCCCCGGCCTCATCGACGCGCACACGCATCTGGGGTTGCTCGACATCCCGGCGCAGTACGACGGAAAGACGCCGGCCGCGGTGATGGCCGCGCAGATCTTCGCGAACGCGGGGCGCCTTCTCGACGCCGGGTTCACAACGGCGCGCGACGTCGGCGGCGTCGACGGGGGCCTCGCGCAGGCGATCGAGCAAGGACTCGTGCGCGGACCGCATCTCTATCCGTCCGGTCCTGTGCTCTGCCAGACCGGCGGTCACGGCGACTTCGGTGCGCCGTTCCATCCGCACGGCACCGGCGTGCCCGGTTTGTCGACGGCGTCGCTGGTCTGCGACGGTCCAGACGAGGTCCGCAGGGCGGCGCGGACCGCGCTACGCCGCGGCGCGACCCAGGTGAAGGTGTGCGTGTCGGGCGGCGTGATCTCGTACACCGATTCGCTCGACGACACGCAGTTCGGCGTGGAAGAGCTTCGCGCGGCGGTCGACGAGGCGCGCGCGCGGCGCACCTACGTGACGGCGCACGCGCACACGACGCCCGGCATCCGCAACGGCCTCGCGGCCGGCATCGAATGTTTCGAGCACGGCACGTTCCTCGACGAGGAGACCGTGACCGCGATGGCATCGGCGGGCGTCGCGCTGGTGCCGACGCTGGCCGTTCTCCACGTCGCGCACGAGAACTGGCGCGAGATGGGGATACCCGAGGACCTCCTTCCGAGGTTCGCCGGCGTCGAGGACGCGATGGCGGCCTCGCTCAAGCTCGCCTTCGCGGCCGGGATACCGATCGGCAGCGGCTCCGATCACTTCGGCCCGGCGCAGAGCCGGTTCGGTCTCGAGCTCCTTCTGAAAGCCCGCATCTTGGGGCCGATGGAGGCGATCGTCAGTGCGACCGCGACCAACGCGCGCATCCTGCGCGCGGTCGATCGCATCGGCACGATCGAAGCGGGGAAGGACGCGGATCTGATCGCCGTCGACGGAGATCCGCTCGGCGACCCTGAGCTCTTCGACGACCCGACGCGCGTGACCCTCGTCATGCAGCGGGGCCGGATCGTCAAAGACCTGCGTTCCTGAATGGCGCGGCGGCGCGCGGTCGTCGTCATCGGGGCCGGTGTCATGGGATCCTCGACCGCGTGGGCGCTGGCACGCCGCGGCACCGATGTCGTCGTGCTCGAGCAGTTCCACGCCGGTCACGATCGCGGGAGCTCGCACGGCGCCTCGCGCATCTTCCGCCTCGCCTACGAGGACCCGCTTTATGCGCGCT
>JBASRP010000133.1:0-16799 GCA_049273905.1 Actinomycetota bacterium | reverse complement strand
CCGCCACACGGCGCGCCACGCCCGCGCCACGCGCTTCGTCGGATGCGGGCACCCGCCGCTCCTCCGGCGGCAGAGGCTGTCCCGCGTACGCGGCGGCGAGCTCTCGCATGATCGTTAGCAATGCTTGTCCGTCGACGGCGGTGTGATGCACGACGAGCAAGAGGTGGCTTCGGTCGCCGTGCTCGAGAAGGCCGACGCGGAACGGCGGGGAACGCACGAGCGAGAACGGCCGCGACAACAACTCGTCCCGCGCGTCGCACAGGTCGGCGTAGGTCTCCGTCGAGATGTGCGTCAGCGGGTCGTCGTCGAGCTCTTCGCCGACCTCCCACACCAGGCGCCGGTCCGACTGACGCCACGGCCGGAGCCGCACGCGAAGCATCTGGTGGTGCGCGACGACCTCGTCGATCGCCGCGCGAAGACGCGTCGGGTCGAGCGCGCCGGCAAGCTCGATCTCGAGACGCTGGTTCTGCGGCTCCGCGGGGCTGTCGAGGAGGAAGAGAAGCTCCTCGACCCCGCTGAACGGGATCTCGGTGGCTTTCACGGCGGACATAGTGGCACGGCGGGTCGGCCCGCGCCGGGTGCGGCGGTCAGTCGATGCGGCCGGTCGTCAGGTCGAGGCGCTTCGCCGGCGGCTTGACGTCCATGCCGCGCGAGATCTCCCACGTCACGCCGAAGACGTCGAGGATCTTGAACCCTTCGAGACCCTCCTCGAGGAAGCGGAGCCCGAGCCGCCTCGCGGCCTCGCCGATGCGGCGGACCTCCGCGTCGGAGCAGCCGAGGCCGACGTGGTTGATCGGGCCGGTCTTGCCGCCGGGCTCGTCGAGGAGCGCGATCGTCAGCGGGCCGGCTCGGAGGAAAGCCGAGTCGACCGTGATGCCGCGCCGCTTGATCTCGTCCCAGCCGGGGTCGCCGTCGATCGCCGCCCACACGCCGCGCACCGTCGTCCCGCGGAACAGCACCGTGGCGCCGAACAGCTCACCGTAGTGCCTTTCGGCCTGCTCGATCCGCGCCGTCGCGATCGCGACGTGGTCGACGCCGATGATCCCGGAGGGCTTGGCCATCGCTTCAGTCCGCCGGTCGCAGGAGCTTCCGCGCGCCGCCGAGGAAAGCGTCCATCGCCTCCGCGCTCAGCGGGAGGTCCTTCGCGGCGCCGAGCGCTTTCGGCAACGGCAGGATCGGATGGTCGGAGCCGAACAGCACGCGGCCGATGCCCCGCGACGAGTTCATGAACGACACGAGCGCCGGGTCGAAGTACTTGGCGAGGTACGCCGAGTTCGAGAGATAGAGGTTCGCCCACTTCATCATGTAGGTGATCAGCAGCGCCTCGTACGGGTGTCCCATGTGCGACCCGATCACGACGAGGTTCGGGAAGTCGATGAGCACGTCCTCGAGCAGGACCGGGTCCTGACAGCGCGACCGCACCGGCGGCCCCGGCACGCCCACGTTGATGCCGACCGGAAGGCCGGTCTCCTCGCACGCGGCGTACACCGGGTAGTACACCCGGTCGTTCAGCGGCACCTGCTCGACGAGCGGCGCCACGCGCACCATCCCGAAGCGCGGATGCTTCGCCAGCTCGCGCACGCGTTCGGCGTTGCCGTCGGCGTCCGCCGCTTGGATGACCATCCCCGCGACGAGGAACCGGCCGGGGTGACGGTCGGCGACCGCGAGGAAGTCCTCGGCCCCCGTCCCGGTGGACAGCCCGGCGGTGAGGACGGCGGTCCCCACGCCGGTCTCGTCCATGACCACGATCAGCTCGTCCTCGCCGGACCCGGCCGTGACGCCCTCGCCGAAGAGCGTCTCCGCGCCGCGGCCCGACGGGTCGCCGCTCAGCTGCGCGGTCGCGCCGGGCGGGACGAGATTGACCCAGAGGTCGACCGCGTTCACGCGTTGAGCTTGTCGATCACCGCGTCGGCGACTTGGCTGGTGCCGACCGCCGTGGGGTCGTCGCGGCGTTCCTTGAGATCGTAGGTCACCGACTTCCCTTCCTTGATCACCGCCGCGAGCGCTCCCTCGAGCGCGTCCCCCGCCGCGTTCTCGTTCAGATGCCGGAGCATCAGCACGCCCGAGAACATCATCGCCATCGGGTTGACCTTGTTCTGGCCTTTGTACTTGGGCGCACTGCCGTGCGTCGCTTCGAACACGGCCGCGTCGTCGCCGAGGTTCGCGCCCGGCGCGATCCCGAGGCCGCCGATCAGCCCGGCGCAGAGGTCCGAGATGATGTCGCCGTACAGGTTCGGGAGACACAACACGTCGTACTCCTGCGGTCGTTTCACGAGCTGCATCGAGAGATTGTCGACGATGCGGTCCTCGAACTCGATGTCGGGGTAGTCCTTCGCGACCTCGCCGCAGGTGCGCAGGAACAGCCCGTCCGAGAACTTCATGATGTTGGACTTATGGACCGCGGTGACCTTGCCGCGCTTGTACTTGCGCGCGTAGTCGAATGCGAATCCCGCGATGCGCTTCGTTCCGAAGATCGAGATCGGCTTGATCGAGATCCCCGAGTCCTCGCGGATCTGCTTCGGCTGGACGCCGTTCAGGAAGTCGATGACCTTCTTCGCGTCGGGCGTGCCCTCTTCGAACTCGATCCCGGCGTAGAGGTCCTCGTGGTTCTCGCGGCAGATCACGATGTCGACGCCTTCGACCGCGCCGGGGATGCCCTCGTAGTACTTGCACGGCCGGAGGCAGCAGTAGAGGTCGAGCTCCTTCCGCAGTGCGACGTTGACGCTGCGGAAGCCGGTCCCCACCGGCGTCGTGATCGGGCCCTTGATCGCGATCTTGGTGTCGCGGATCGATTCGAGGACGTGATCGGGCAACGGCGTGCCGTACTTGTCCATGACGTCGACGCCGGCGTCCTGGACGTCCCAGTCGAACGCGACGCCGGTCGCCTCGAGAACGCGCCGGGTCGCTTCGGACAGCTCGGGCCCGACGCCGTCGCCGGGGATGAAGGTCACGCGGTAGGCCATGGGCGGGCTCCTTCGTCGAGAGCGTCACATTATCGAGGGGCGTGGCCGACGCTACAAAGCCGAGATGTCATCTCGGCTGCAGATGACGCGGGAGAGACCGCCCAATAGGGCGGTCTCTCCGAAGTGTCTGTCTTACCTCACCGTTCTCTATGGGCAGCCCGAAACGAAATCTCCGACGTCGGCGATGCAGATGTCGATTTCTCGCCCGCCATCCGCGCTATCGTTGCCCCCGACCCCGTCTGATGCGTCCAGATGATCATTGCCTCTTCCACCGACCAGGGCGTCCGCACCGCTATCACCGAAGATAAAATCGTTGCCCTCGTCGCCGAGGAGGCGATCGTTCCCGCCGGCTCCCATAATGAAATCGTCTCCTCGCCCGCCAGAGATGTGATCATCAATTATGAAAACACGGCAGGCTGGAGAGCAGCTGTCTTCACCATCCAGCAAATCCGCGCCGGCCCCGCCACAGATGAAGTCTGATCCGCCGAGCCCCCCGCCGATCTCGTCGTCACCGGCCAGGCCGACGATGACATCGTCTTCCTCCGTACCCGTCAGCGAATCGTTGCCAGACGTGCCCACGATCGTGGCCGCATGCCCAAAACAACTCGGGGCGGCATGAGCCGCTGTCGGGCTGAGAGCCTGTGCGCCGAAGAGTAGGAGAGCGGTTCCGAAAACACGTAGTTGCGCTCGCATGCTGGTTCCTCCTGTCTAGACAGCTGCCATGTGGCCGCTCTGGTTCCGGCACGAGCTTGAACTCGGACGGCTGTGTCAGCTTCCGTCTTGGGTGTCCCCCTGGGACGGCTTGAAGTCAGTGTTCGTGTCGGTACCGGGGCCACCGCTGAACGAGTCGGCCCCCGTCCCCCCACTGAGCGAGTCGTTACCGCCCTGCCCCGCCATCGAGTCGTTGCCGCCCTCGCCGAGCAGAATGTCATTGCCTTCTCCACCGGCGAGAATGTCGTTGCCGCGCCCGCCCAACAGCACATCGTTTCCTTCGCCACCGTTCAATGTGTCTGCGGCGTTGCCTCCGCAGAGCAGATCGGCACCACCCAAACCGTTCAACATGTTCTTGCCTTCAAGCCCGAACAGCACATCAGAGCTGGCGGCTCCGTTGAGCGTCGTGTTCTGAGCCCCATCAATCTGCACCCCGATGTTCAGCGCGGTGGATGCCAAGCCGTCGCTCACCGTCACCGTGATAGTGGCCGTGCCAGTCCGCCTGGGGACGCCGGAGAGCGACAGAGTACGGTCGGCTCCGCTGCCCCCCAGGACGAGATTCGCGTTTGGGATGAGAGCCGTGTTCGAAGAGGCGGCCGTTAAGGTGAGACTGCCCGGGGGACTATCCACATCCCCCACCGTGAGCATCAACGTGGCCGAGGCCGAGGTATCGCTCTGGCACCGTCCGCCCGTCACTGCCACCGTCGGCGGGTCATTCACCGGGGTGACGTGCATCGTGACTGTTGCCGCATCGGAGTCGAGACCTCCGTCGTTCGCCTTGTAAGTGAACGAGTCGGTGCCGCTGAAGTTGGCGGCAGGCGTGTAAGTGAAGGAGCCGTCGCCGTTGAGAGTGAAGCTCGTGGCATTGGTGGGTCCTCGCTGGAGAACCGCCGTGAGCGGATCGTTGTCAGCGTCGCTGTCGTTGGCTAAGACGCCAGGCGCGGCGACGGATAGGGTCGTATCCTCAGCCGTCGAGAAGGCGTCTGCATTCGCCGCCGGAGCAGTACCCGGGTCGGGTTCGAAACGAGCCAACGCGAAGTCGTCGGAGAAGCTCTCGCCCAATCTCACGGCAGCGGTACCCACGACGACGATCGCCCCGTCCGACTGGAAGCCGACGGCCTCGGCGCGGGCACTGCCCCCTTCGAACTCGTCGA
Source organism: Actinomycetota bacterium (assembly GCA_049273905.1). Taxonomy (GTDB): domain Bacteria; phylum Actinomycetota; class AC-67; order AC-67; family AC-67; genus JBASRP01. The sequence continues at coordinate 11,971 of JBASRP010000133.1, read as the reverse complement.
ACTCGAGGGTGACGATCCCGTCGCCCCCGAACTCAGGATCGAGGTCCCCATTCGGTTGATAGCGGAGGAGCGCGAAGTCCCTGTTGAGCCCCTCGATCACTCGTCCCGCAACGACGATCCTGTTCCCGGGCTGGATGGCCAGACCTCTGGACGGGAAGAACGGGATATCGGCGGTCAGGATCCCGTCGCCGCCGGCGAAGGTAGGGTCGAGATCGCCGTCCCTCTCGTAGCGGGCGAGCGCGAATTCATCGTGGGCGTAAGGGCCGGAGGGGTCGGGGATCAACGAGGATCCGGCGACGACGAGCTTGCCATCGGGCTGGATCGCCAAAGCTCTCGCGCGGTCGCTGCCACCGAAGCCACCGAAGTCGGTGGTAACCCGGCCGTCTCCGCCTCCGAACGTGGGGTCGATTTCGCCGTCCGTGCCGTAGCGGACAACCGCAAAATCCTCAGGGTCTGGCGAAGTGCCCGCAACGACGATCTTGCCGTCGGGCTGAATGGCGAGCGCGTCGACGAGGACGACCTGCTCGATGGTGGTCAGCCCGTCACCCCCGCCGAAGGTCGGGTCACGGTCCCCGTCGGGCTCATAGCGCGCGACCGCGGACCTCACCGTGCCGATTGACTCGACTGTGACGACGATCTTGCCGTCGGGTTGGATGGCCAGATCGGGAGCTCCTGACGCCTCGGAGTCTTCGATCACCCTCCCGTCGCCGCCACCAAAGGTGAGGTCGAGGTCGCCGTTGGACTCGTAGCGGGCGAGCACCAGGTCGTGTTGGTCTCTTTCGCCACCGGCTCCGGCCACGACTATCTTGCCGTCGGTTTGGATCGCGACCGCGTCGGCCGAGTCGTAACGCTCGTCGCCTTCTTGGTCATGGTCCCTACGATCGAGGTCGGTGGTCACAACCCCGTCGCCCCCGAACGTTGGGTCGAGGTCGCCGTCGGGCTCATAGCGGGCGATCGCCGCATCCTCTCCACCAACAACTAGGCGCGTGCGTCCGGCGGCGACGATCTTTCCATCCGGCTGGATCGCCATGTCATTTGCGGACTCGCTTGAGCCCTGGAAATTGGTAGTGACCAGGCCTTGGCCCGCGAAGGTAGGGTCCAGATCGCCGTCTGGCTCGTATCGCGCCAGCCCGAAGTCCACCGATGAGCTAACGAGGCCGACAGACGCCCTCCCTGCGGCCAGGATCCTGCCGTCGCTGTAAATCCTGAGGGCGCGCGCCTCGTCGGATCCGAAGACATCCTCGTGGGGTCCGAGGCCGAAGTCGGTGGTGACCAGGCCGTCGCCACCGCCGAACGTGGGGTCGAGATCCCCGTCGGGCTCGTACCGAGCGATCCCGAAATTGTCGACCTGATAGCTACCTTGGATGCTGTGGACCACCCCTGCAGCCACGATCTTGCCGTCAATGTGGATCTTTAGAGCGTGAGCGACGTCGCCCTGCCCCTCGAAAGTGGTGACGACGCGGCCGTCGCCCCCGCCGAACGTCGGATCGAGACTCCCGTCCGCCGCGTAGCGCGCAAGGCCGAACCCGGGCTCGAAACCGTTTGCTGAGGCTCCGACGGCGACGATCTTGCCGTCATAGATGGCAAGCGCGTTCGCTCTGCCCCCCTCAAACGCGCCGGTAACGACGCCGGTACCGCCGAAAGTCGCATCGAGATCCCCGTTCGTCTCGTAGCGGGCAAGAGCGAACTGGCCGCCGTCGCCCGCGTTGGCCCGCCCGGCGGCCACGATCCTGCCGTCCGGTTGGAGTGCCAGAGCGTTAAGCTCGGTGTTGAAATCGGCGAAAGGTGTGTAGACCTTCCCGTCCTCGCCGAACGAGTTATCCAGCGTGCCGTTGGAGTGGAATCGAACCAGGGTGAACTCACCACTTGAGGTGCCCGCTGCGATGATCTTTCCATCGGGCTGGATCGCCAATGCGTTCGCCACGGCCCCACCACTAACTCTGGAGACGGGATACGCGACGATGCCATCAGAGCCGAAGGTTGGGTCGAGACCCCCGTCCGACCCGTATCGCGCGAGAGCAAAACCCGGGGTGCTAAAGCCGCATGCATGCCCTCCGCAGCTCCAGTACTCGTAGCCGGTCCCGGCGACAACGATCTTGCCGTCCGATTGGATGGCTCCAGCCATAGACCTGCTCAAGGGTGTGTTGACTACGCCTCTGGGATCATTGGGGTCTTGGCCGTATTCCGTGCTGACAAGGCCGTCCCCACCACCGAAGCTCTGATCGAGGGTGCCGTCGGATCCATATCGCGCGAGCAGAAAGCCACTATCCGACTGGTCTGGAACCGACCCGACCGCCACCGTCTTTCCGTCGGACTGGGTGATCAGGGCGTTTATTTGCTCTCTGCTGCCAGAGAAGTTCGTGTTGACTAGGCCATCCCCACCGAAGGTCGGGTCAAGGTCGTCGGGCGCGGCGATCACGGGAGGAACAGAGACCGGGACAAGAAGAGCAGCGAAGAGAATCACTGTGCAGGCACGAAGCGGTACCCGATTCATTGTGTCATCCCCTTTGGCTCTCTTCAGCGCTCGGTGGCCGCGAGGTTCGCGATTACCGCAAGTCTCTAGTTCGCGCGTGTGTAGACGTTGCCGATCAGCGTGCTCGTCGGCACCGAGGATGCGCCGCAGAATCCGTCGTCGAATGACAGCTCCGTGACGCTCCTCACGCCCGCGCGATCGAGTGTCAACGGCGTCCCTCCGGATCGAAGCCCGCTATCGACGATCTTGATGAGGTAACGCTTCCCTGCGATTCCGGCGGCTGAAGCGGACGCGTAAACGGTGGCCGGCCGAATCAGATAGCCCTTCGAGACCTCGCCCTGGACGACATGCGCACAGCCGATCGTCACGACCGTGGGAGAGGTTTCAGGACCTTCCTGGCTGACACCTATCTTGATGTCCTGGATCACGGGGAACGGCGGCATCTCTTGGCAGAGCACAGAGATCGTCAGCTCCGCGTTCACTCCGGCACCACAGAAATGACCGTCGCTCGCCGCGCGACCAGCGATCGGCGGCAGAAACGCGACAACTCCCAGGAGGACTGCGACCAGTGGAACGCGGATCCCGAATCTCGCTCGCGTGACCATCCCCACCACTCCCCTCGCCTAAGCCCGCGTCGCTGCTTCAACTGTCCGCAGCCGCTGCGACAGCGTGCGCATCATCCGGGCGCCGATCACCGGTACGGCAGACAGAAGTGCGCTGAAACCGCGGCTCTCGATCACCAGCAGCCTCACGTCCGTCACCGCGACCACACTTGCGACACGCGGCGTCCCATCGAGCAAAGACATCTCGCCGAAGAAGTCCCCAGGCCCGAGCGTGGCAACAGTCTCGTCATGAAGGATCACCGAAACCTGGCCGCGAACGATCACGAAGAATTCGAGTCCCGGCTCGTCTTCTCGCACGAGAACACGACCGGCGGGACGCCATCCCTCAACGAACAGCGAAGCGATGCGTTTCAATTCCCCTTCAGTGCAGCCTGCGAAGAGACGCACGTTCTGAAGCGTCTGCAACGTGTCGAACACTTCCCGCCGCCTTTCCCGGAAACGCATGTCTTCTCCCTTCAGCCATGGACCCGTTGAGGTCGAGGTGCTCGAGCAGCGTCGCCTTCAAATGGTTCGCTAAACAGTCAACATTCAGTCATCTGCGATCATTCTGGGGTTACGCAATGGTGAGGCGATATCCCCATGGCGACTACCGTTCGCTCACGTGCGCGTAAGGTCGGTATCACGCTTTCCACACACCGCGGAAGGTCGTGCAGTGCGCGGGATGAACCGTTGCTCCCTGCGCCGCCTTCCGATACCGTGAGTCTTGTTTTGGGGGTGCAACTTGGCCGACTACCTTGAGATCAGATCCGGTTCGGACACCCGCCGCGTCGTGCTCGAAGGGGAGCAGGTCACGGTCGGGAAGGCCTCCTCCAACGATCTTGCTGTGCCTTCCGACGGTTCGTTGTCCCGCCTTCACGCCGTGTTCGAACGATTCGCCGCCGGCTGGTGCCTTCGGGATCTGAGTTCGATGAATGGCACATTCGTGAACGGCGATCGCCTTTGGCAGGAACGGCCTCTGCGTTCGGGCGACCAGGTCCGCGTCGGCTCACTCCTCATGACGTATTGGAGCGATTCAGCCGTCGAAGATCTGACCGAAACCGAGAGAGAGAATTCGCCACCCGATCTCACAGCCCGAGAACGTGATGTGCTTCTGTCGTTGTGCCGGCCGGTGTTGCTCGGCAACGCTTTCACCGAGCCCGCTTCGGTACGGCAGATGGCACGCGATCTCACCGTCAGCGAGGCGGCCATCCGGCAGCACCTCGTGCATCTCTATGACAAGTTCGCCATACATGGCACCGACGAACGCCGGCGCGTTCAGCTTGCGAACGAAGCGATCCGCCGCGGCGCCGTTTCCATCGCAGGACTTCATCGCGCACCGAGCGGCAGGAGCGGCTGACGGCGCTCTCCGCCGAAGTCGCCCGAACGGTCGGCGGCCGATACCGACCGCTGGGGCAGGTCGCCCGCGGCGGGCAGGGCGAGGTTCTGAGGGCACTCGACGAGGCTACGGGACGAGAAGTCGCGCTGAAGGTCAGGTACGCGCGCTCTCCGGGCGAGCGTGAGAGCCTGGAGAACGAAGCAAGCCTGTTCGTAGCGATGCGCGCGCACCCGAACATAGCCTCTTTCGTGGAGCAGTTCTGGGACGGAAATCGTCACTACCTTGTGACGGAGTGGATCGACGGGTCGAATCTCCAATCGTTCGTCCGTGATCACGGCTCCCCGGGCCTCCGACCGATGCGTGCACTCGACTACGTCACGCAGGCCGCGGAAGCCCTCCTGTACATCCACGGACATCACCCCCCGATCGTCCACCGCGACGTCAAGCCGGCGAACCTCATCGTCACATCGACCGGACGAGTTGTGCTCGTCGATTTCGGCGTCTCGCAGCATCTCGGCTCTCCGTCGGTCGCCCGAGGCACCCAAGGCTTCATCGCTCCGGAGGTGGCGACCGGCGCGCGTCCCACGCAAGCCTCGGATCTCTACGGGCTGGCGGCGACGGCGTACGGTTTGCTGACGGGCGAGACAACACATCGGGGAACGGTCGCGTGGCCCGCGCTGCCTGCGGAGGGCGATGAGGCGATCAAGACCGCCTTGGGTACGGCGCTCGCGACAGACCCGTCCAAGCGTCACACGTCCATCAACTCGTTTCTCCATGAACTCACCGGGTGGCAGAAAGGACTCCCGCCGGGCCGGTTCGCGGTCCTCGTTGCATCGGGCGCATCGAATGACTTCGGTGACGCTGAGCGGCCGTGGCTCGACGTCTTCGATTCGTCTTTCGAGGATGCGGTCGAGAGCAACGGCGGGACCTTCATCGCGGACGCGGGAGTCAGGGACGGGGCTGCGGCGGCGTTCGGTTCGATCGGCGACGCCTTGCGAACCGCCGACGTGATCGCTGCTGCGTTCGACGTCGAAGATGACACCAGCTCCACGGTGACGATCCGAGCGGCCATCGACATCGCCCGGGCAGACGACGAGCCAGGCTCTGCGATCCTCGAACGGTGTCGCCTCCTCGCTGAGGCCGCAGGTGCCGGTCAGGTGCTCGCCAGCGCAGCCGCCGTCTCGACGGCGAGCGAGGATCGAGGGCAGCAAGCGCGTCTCGTGGACCTCGGGGTTCACACGCTGCCGGACCTGTCGCCCGCACAGAAGGTGTTCGCGTTGGCTCGGCGATCCGATTCCGGATCGATCGCAGACCCCCTCACCCTGGACGCGGCCAAGCACAACCTTCCGGTCCAGCACACGAGCTTCGTGGGCCGCTGGCGCGAGATGGCCGAGGTGAGCCAGATGCTTTCGCGCAACCGTTGTCTGACGATCACGGGCGCCGGTGGATCGGGAAAGACCCGGCTGGCGCTTCAGGTCGCTGCGGGTCTTGCGAGCAGATATTCGGACGGCGTCTGGTTCGTCGACCTCGCCTCTGTCTCGGATGCCGCCGATCTGCCCGACGCGGTGCTCACAGCGATGAGCCTGGCGAAGCGCCCGGATATGGACGCACGCGGAAGCTTGCTCGAGCATCTCGCAGCCGCACAACCACTCGTCCTGCTCGACAATTGCGAGCACCTCATCGAAGCCGTCGCGGAGATGTGCGACGAGATGTTGCGAGCGGGGCCCGACGTCCGAATCCTCGCGACCGGTCGAAAGCCTTTGCGGATCGGCGCCGAGATCATCTGGTCGATCCCGTCTCTGCCGGTGCCCAGCGAGCAGCTCGACCTGCATGAGGACCTACGACGTTACGAATCCGTCCGGCTGTTCATTGATCGCGCCCGGTTCCGCGGAACGAGCGAGCAGCGGCCCGAAGAGCTCGCGACGATCGCTCGCGTCTGCAGCAGGCTCGACGGGCTGCCGCTGGCGATCGAGCTCGCGGCCGCGCAAACAGGGTCGATCCCCCTCGATGAGATCGAGGATCGACTGGGAAAACGTCTTTCAGGCGCCGGCGCGCCGGGCGAAGGGCACGCGCGCCAACGAACACTGGAGTCGACGATCGGCTGGAGTCACGATCTCCTGACGAAGGAAGAGCGCATTCTCTTTCGCCGTCTTGCAGTATTCGAAGGATGGTTCGATACGCAGACGGCCGCCGCGGTCTGCGCAGAATACGACGCGATGCGGACTGAAGTTCCGGAGCTGCTCTCGCGCCTCGCGCATGCGTCGCTTATCGCCCAGGATTCGTCGGCGTTTCGCCTCCTCGAGACGATCCGCTCCTTCGCCGCCGCGCGACTTTCCGAGAGCGGCGAATTGGAAGCGATGAACGACAGCCATACCGGTCACTATCTCGAGCTCGGTCGACGATGGCTCGACGCGACGGAGACGCGCGGCTGGCTGGATGAGGTGGAGCGGCACCACGCAGACATACGAGCGGCCCTGGTCCGCAGTCTCGACCAATCGGAAACGGCAGAGGCCGGCCTTCGCCTCGCGACTGCCGTCAGCCCCTACTGGTGTCGGCGTGGTCGCCCAAAGGAAGGCGTCCGATGGCTCGGGAATGCGATCGCTGCGGCTAGTACCGCCGACCTTGCACTTCGGGCGCGCGCATCCTTCGAACAGGCCGAGAACACGTGGGCGCTTCCGGACCCATCAGCGTCAGACATGTACCTGGAGGCGATCGATCTCGCCTCCGAGGCGGGAGACCGACGAACCGAGGCGAGGGCTCTCGCGACGTACGCCGCTCGAATCGCGGACAGCCGGCAAGAAGAAACACGTGAGCTTGGGCGACGAGCTGTGAGGCTGGCTCGGACGACCGGGGATCCCCTCACCGTTGCCGAGACCCTTCAGCTAACCGCCTACATCGAGATCTATTTCGACGACTTCGCCGCGGCCGCCGATCTTGTCGCTGAAGGGCTTCCGCACGCACTGGCGGTGGAGGACGATTTTCTCATCACCCGTATGTACGCCAGTTCCACCGTGGCCAGATTGGTTCTGCACGATCTCGCGGGCGCCCGGAATGATGGTGAGAAGGCTCTGTTCTACGCGCGCAGATCGCGGAATTGGGCCCATGAGGCCGCTGCGCTCATGTTCCTCGCCCAGATCGTAGCGAGGGAAGCGGACTGGTCCGGTGCGCGCGCTTTCCTGACCGAGGCGCTGTCTCTAGCCCTCAAGGCACGCGACAGGCTCCGCGCCATTCTTCCGATGCTCACGCTCGGAAACATCGAGATCGAAACACAGCACCTCGCTGAAGCCGTGCGTTGGTACAGCGATGTGATCCCGAAGGCCGTGCACATGACGGGCATCGACAACTTTCGCGACGAGGGCAACGCGATCCTTGCGCTGGCGCTATGGGGAACGTCGATCCTCGCGCTTCGATCCGGACGAGCTCGCGAAGGGGCACGGATGCTCGGCGCCGGAGAACGCCTATACCAAGATCGCAAGGTCTCGAACCAGTACATGACGTACATGGGCGATACGAAGAGCCGGCTCCCCGGAGACCTTCGCCGCGCTCTCGGCCAAAACGCATATGAGTCTCTGTTCGATGAAGGCCAGACTCTGACGACTGCAGAAGCGGCATCAGAAGCCCAGTCCTTGCTTGCCGGGGCCGCGGAAACGTTTCGCGATGCTGGGTGACCCCGTTGCGGTGGAGGGCTGGAAGCTCGCCCTCCGGCGCCTCCGTCGTCGGCGCGCAGCGATCGCCGGTCTTGCCATCATCGCCACCGTCACCGTGCTCGCGCTGGCAGCCCCGCTGATCGTGGCGCTCGGCAACCACCACCCGCCGAACGCCATCTATCCGCACACCGCTCTCGATGCGCGCTTCGGCACGCCGTTGGGTCCAAACGGCAGCTTCTGGCTCGGCGCCGACCCTTCGGGACGCGACCTATTGACGCGGATCCTCTACGGTGCTCGGTCGTCCCTCCTGATCGCCGTCGCCGGAACCATCCTCACCGTCGCACTCGGCACAGCAGCCGGCCTCGTCGCGGGATATCTCGGCCGGTGGGCCGATCGCGCGATCTCATGGCTCATCGATCTGGTCCTCGCGTTCCCTGCGCTTCTCCTCGCGCTCGGCATCGCCGGCGCGTGCGGGGCCGGGTCCCGCTGCCTGGGAGGGCTCGTCCGTCCGGGACTTCCGCTCGTCGTGTTCATCGCGGGTGTCGTCGGCTGGCCGCCGCTCGCCCGGATCGTTCGCGCGCGGGTGCTGTCTCTGCGCGATGAGCCGTTCGTGGAAGCCGCACGAGCGCTCGGCGCCGGGAAAGGAAGGATCCTCGTCCGTCACATCCTGCCGAACATCGCGACCCCGATCATCACGTACGCCTCGCTCGCCGTTCCGAGCATCATCCTCCTCGAGGCGGGCCTGTCGTTCCTCGGCGTCGGTATCAGACCGCCCCAGCCGAGTTGGGGACGGATGATCGCCGACTCCGTTGCGACTTTCAGGACGAGCTGGTGGTACTTCGTGTTCCCCGGCATCTTCCTGGTCGCGACCGTGCTCGCTTTCCGTCTGCTGAGTGAAGGACTGCGCGACGCGCTCGACCCGAGGGCTGCGGCGTGAAACCGCGCGCGCTCGTCGCATGCATCCTCGCGCTGGCGCTGTTTATCGCCGCATGCAACCCAGCGCGCGAGGCCGGGCGTCCGGTGCGCGGCGGCACGTTCCGCATCGCCGCCCCCTCCGAGATCGACTCGATCGATCCCGGCCAGGCGTACGGGCAGGACAGCTTCATGCTCATGCGTATCCTCGTGCGCCCGCTTCTCACATATCGCCCCGGGCGGCCGAACGAGCTCGTCGGCGACGCGGCCCGCGACACCGGTGCGATATCGGCCGACGGCCTCACCTACTCGTACCGGCTTCGCGAAGGCATCCGATATCAACCCCAGATGGCGGGCGGCCGGGCGATCCGGTCGGAGGACATCAGATACGCAATCGAGCGCGGCTTCCGATCGTCCGTCGCGAATCCCTACGTCGACCTCTACTTCGCGGGGCTCGAGGGCGCCGCCGAATTCAAGGCCGGAAAAGCTGCGCACATCTCCGGCATCGATGTCGGCGACCCGCGCGCGATCGTCTTCCATCTTCTGAAACCGGCCGGAGATTTCCCCTACCGACTCGCCCTGCCGATCACAGCGCCCGTCCCCGAGGAGTACGCCGCCTCGTTCGATCGCCGGGATCGATCGACGTACGGGCCGAACCTCGCATCGACCGGTCCGTACATGCTCGAGCACACGGGCGGAAAGGTCACCGGGTTCCAGTCCGGTAAACGCGTCGTCGCCGTCCGCAACCCCAATTGGAGGACAGCGACGGACGCCATCCGCTCCGCTGCCCCGGACCGTTTCGAGATGCTCCTTGGATTCGACGACCCTTCCGTCGCTACGGACAAGATCCTCCGCGGCGAATTCGACTTCGGGCTGTTCCTCCCGCCGGCGGACAAGATCCGGTCGATCCTGGCCGACCCGGCGCGGCGGAAGCAGCTTCACCTCGACCTCACCGGGTGTTTTGGATACGTCTCCCTCAACACCCGGGTCGCGCCGTTCGATGACGTGCGGGTGCGTCGGGCCACCAACGTGGTAATGGACAAGGAGGCCCTGCGCTTGATCGGTGGCGGTGCGTCGAGCGGTGAGGTCGCGACGCACGTTCTCCCGTCGGGGATCGTCGGTTTCGACGAAGCAGGAGGAAAGAGGTACGACCCGTACGGTTCACCCGGCTCGACCGGCGACGTCGAACGCGCGCGCGCACTCATGCGAGAGGCCGGCCATCCGTCGGGCATGTACCGCGGGGCACCCGTCCTCGCGGTCGTCGCGCAAGCCGGCGACCGCTCCAGGACGATGGACGTCGTCGAAGACTCCCTCGCCAAGATAGGCATCCGTCTCAAACGCGAGGAGTACCCGCCGGAAGTCGCCTACGCCCGTTACATCGGTGTTCCCGAGCGCAAGGTGGGTGTTACCACGGACGGATACTGCTGGGATTACCCGGACCCGGTCACCATCGTTCCGTTCCTGTTCGACGGCCGCAGGATTCAGCCGCAGGGCAACGCCAACACCTCGCATGTCGACGATGCGGGCCTCAATGCTCTCATCGATCGAGCTTCTGCGGCTTCAGGCGGCGAGCGTGCTCGCCTCTGGGCCGAGGTGGATCATCGGGTCATGGACCTCGCCCCCGTGATCCCGTTGCTCTGGCCGTCTTCTCGCGTGCTGGTTTCGAAGCGCGTGGTCGGCTACCGGTTTTTCCCGTCCATATCGACGATCGATCTCGCCTCGGTCTCCATCACCGCCACGTCGTAACCGGAGAATGGCGGCTTCGGTTTCCGCCTATGAATGGGGCACGGTCGGTCGGTGATGCGCCGCTATGTGTCCCGACGGCTCCTGTCCGCTCTCTTCTTGCTCGTAGGTCTCAGCTTCGTGACATTCGCGATCTTCACTCTGCTGCCGTCCGCCGATCCCGCGCTCATTCGTGCCGGTCGGCGTCCGACGCCCGAGCTCATCGAGCAGATCCGTGAGTCTCTCGGCCTGGACCGTTCGTGGCTGTATCAGTATGGGCATTTCCTCAACCGGCTTGTCTTCCACTTCGACCTCGGATACTCGTTCCAGAACGACGTGGCTGTGCGCACCGAGATAGCCAACCGTCTTCCGACCACGGGGTACCTCGCAGCGGGTGCGTTAGCACTGGCGTTCCCGACCGGCCTCCTGGTCGGAACGTGGTCGGCGGGGCGCCGCGGAACCGCGCGAGCGAAGGTCGTGGATGCGGCGACGCTGTTCGCCATATCGCTCCCGTCCTACTGGCTTGGCCTCGTGATGCTGACACTCCTATCGAGCGACGGTTCCTTCGCTCGACTCCTTCCGGGGCAGGGATCGTGCGTCGACTTTCACCCCTTCGGATGCGCGGGGTCGTTCGTGTTGCCGTGGATCGCTCTCGGGATCCCGTTAGCGGCGTCGTACATCCTGCTCGTGCGATCCGCGATGCTCGAGATCCTCCGAGGCGAGCACGTTGTTGCGGCGCGAGCCCGAGGTTTGACCGAAAGAGCAGTCACCTACCGCCACGGTCTCCGCTTCGCCATCGGAACGCCGCTCTCGCTGCTCGGCGTGGATCTTGGACTGCTGCTCGGCGGCGCACTCCTCGTTGAGAGCGTCTTCAATCTTCCGGGACTGGGCAGGTACGCCGTTCAGTCGGTAGGGGCCGGCGACCTGCCGGCGATCCAGGGAACGGTCCTGCTCGGAGGGATCTTCATCGTGCTTGCGAATCTTGCGGCCGACGTGATCCACGCTGCGATCGACCCGCGTGTTAGAGATGCGCTGGCTTCGGGATGAGGGAACTCAGGCCGGCCCGGCCGCACCTTCTGGGGATATGGCAAGATGACACGGACGTCGGTCGAAAGGAGCGAGATGCCGGGCAAGGGCCTCGAGGACATCATCGCCGCAGAGACCTCCGTCTCCGACATCGATGGCAAGCAAGGCCGCCTCTTCTACGCCGGGTACGACATCCACCAGCTCGTCGAGGCGAGCTTCGAGGAGATCACCTACCTCCTCCACAACATCGAGC
>JBASRP010000132.1:0-1653 GCA_049273905.1 Actinomycetota bacterium | reverse complement strand
AACCGGAGGCGTCGCGCCGCCCTGCGGCCGCCAAGGCAGGCGCGCCGGCCGCGATCGCCGCAGCGCGATCGGGCTTCCTCCAGGTCTCGGGTGACGCGGTCCGCTACGCCGTGCTGATCCGCAACCCGAACCGGTCCCACGCCGCCCGCAACGTGAGCGTCTCCGTGTCGCTCTTCGACGCGAAGGGCCGCCTTATCGGCACCGACGTGGAGCGACTGCCGGTCGTGTTCGCCGCGACCACCGCTGCGGTTGCCGGAACGACGGACGTCGACGGCCGGGTCGCCCGCCTCGCGGTCCGTCTGTCGTCCGACGGGTTCGTGGAGGTCGCCGGGACGCCATTCGCCGTCCGTTCGGTCCGGCTGTCGCGCAACGGACCGGACCTGGTCGTCCAGGCCACGCTCTCCGGTGGACAAGCAGTGAAGGGCGCGCGTGTGGTCGCCGTTCACCTCGATGCCCGCGGGGCGATCGTCGGCGGGGACGTCGCCTACGTCGATATCCCGCGGTCGCCTCGTTCGGTCGCGGCCGTGATCACGACGAGCGGCGCCGCCGCGCTGGTTCATCGCGTGCAGCTGTACGTCCTCGCGCCGCGCTAAAGAACCCTCCGCTGCGAAAGAAGTGAGAGACTCGCGCCCGCCGATGTGCGAGGATTCCCGGCGTGAGCGATCACGAAGGCGAAGCGCCACGCGCCGAAGAGCGCATCGATCTCTCGGGACTCGGCCGCCTCTCGGACAGACCGCCGCCGCCCAAGGGAGAGAACGCGATCCGGGTCGCGCGCGCGATCTCGGTCTTGCTGCTCGCTATAGCCGCGGCGGGATTGCCGTGGTACTTCGTCGCCCGCGGCGGGGGCGGGAAGGACGACAAGGCTGCGGCGCCCACGTCGAGCCCGACGACGTCGCGGCCGAGCCCGTCGCCGACGCCCACGCGCTCGTCGTACGAGGTCTACAACGTGGAGCAGTGCGCGAACTTCCGGGCCGAGCCCTCGACCACCGCGAAGAAGATCGGGCGTGTGTGTCTGTTGAAGGGGATCCGGCTCACGAGCGACGGTCAGACCAGGGACGCTGACGGCCGTCTCTGGCGACACGTGTACGACTCCGTGCCGAAGCTCTGGGGTTGGATGGCCGACGAGTACCTGAAACCGGTCGGGTGAAGCCTGCGCCTCGAACCTGACGCTGCGCGCGGCGGTACGCTGGTGCCATGCCGGCGATCGACGTCAGCGAGGCTGATTTCGAGCAGCGCGTTCTCGCGCGCTCATACGAACGTCCGGTGGTCGTCGATTTCTGGGCCGCGTGGTGCGCGCCCTGCCGCCACCTTGGACCCGTCCTCGAACGTGTTGCCGATGAACACGACGGAGAGGTCGATCTCGTCAAGGTAGACGTCGACGCGAACCCGTCGATCGCCGCCGCGTTCGGCATCCAGGGCATCCCGGCCGTGAAAGCGTTCCGGGGCGGCGGGGTCGTGAGCGAGTTCGTCGGCAATTACCCCGAGCAAGCGGTGCGCAACTTCTTCGACGCGATCCTTCCCTCGGATGCGGACCGCCTCGCCGCGAGCGTCGATCCGGCGCGCGATCCTGCTGCAGCGGAGGAGGCTTATCGCGCGGCGCTGGAACAGGACCGAGGCAACCCGCGCGCGGTGACGGGATTGGCGTCGCTGCTC
>JBASRP010000120.1:0-2657 GCA_049273905.1 Actinomycetota bacterium | reverse complement strand
GTTCATTTGTGAGAGCAACACACTCCCACACTGGCGAAAACTCGCTCGGGTGCCATGCTCACGGCTTGTGATGCGCACCCATTGTAAACCAGTTTGTGTCGCACGGCATAAAACTGGGCAACTTTGGCGTATCGGGCGAGAGTTGGTCTGCTCCGTCGCTCGGTTGGGTGTCCCCATCGGGCATTGACGCCGGGCTGTGGGTGATGCTGCCTAGTGTCAAAACCCCGCTCTGCACGTTTCGGAATGTCCGTGCACCTTTTACGACTTCGCCGAAGCGTAACCACAAATGAACGTCGAGCTTTCGCAGCAGTTGCGGCACCTCGGCCCGTGCGTTCGCGTCCCCTGCAATGCGTTCGGTCTCCGCCAGTAGCTGCATCGCCGCTTCGACTTCCTCTTTGGGCGTAAGTACCGGAAACACTGCCTGCGCCTTTTGTAACTCCGCGATACGCTGCCGCGTTTGGCCGATGTCGGACTGGTTAGTCTGGTACTCTTCTTTGATAGCGGCAAAGATCGATGCTTCGTCACCCGCTCGCGCCAGATTTCGCCGGATGGATTGCGCTTCCGCCTCAAGGGCCGCCAAGCGGCGTTCCAGAAGGCTAAGTTCGTCAACCATGGGTCCAGCGGGGGAGCGGCGCTCCGCGCTGGCAAGAGCTTCCAAGCGCTTGCGCAACGCCTCGTTGCCGCCACACACGAGGATGCGTTGTCGCAAAACATCAAGGACAAAGCCGAGCGCGTCCTCGGCATCGATGGTGTTATGGTGACACTCCCGTCCTCCCGAGCGCGAATAGCGCGAACACATATAAAGCCGTCGCTTGCGATTCTCCCGGCCATACAACACTGCGCCGCATCCGGGCGAGATATCATGGATTCGCGTCGAAAGCGGGTAGCGTGCCGGGTCCGTACATCGGGGTATACCTCGCTGGTTATGGCGGCGGTTTTTACGAATGGCTTGGCATTTTCGGAACAAGGTCTCATCGGCGTCGACGGGGAAGCGCGCCGGGGTGGCAACGACCGCATCAGACGCGTTGTTCGTCAGCTTGGCTTCGCCATCGTCGCGGCGGTCGGCATCGGTGAGGGTTCGGGGGCCGGTCGGTGTCCAACGGCGGTGTTTTCCCCGGCAACGCTTGCCATGCTCGTTGATGCCGATGATGGTCGCGTCATCGATCAGCCGGGCCACGCTCCGCATATTCCATTTGCCCGACGCCCGCACTAACTTGCCGTGGATCCGCCGCTGCAAGTGGGCTTGTGGCGACGGAATTCCCAGGTCGTTGAGGTGATTGGTGATGCGCATGAGGCCCCAGCCTCGTTCCCCGAATAAGTGAAGGATATAGAGCCAGGTCTGGATTTTGGCGGGGTCGTTCGGTTTGAGCACGACATGGCAGCCGTCGCGCCGCATGGTCGTCCCGGTTGGCAGTTCCTGAACTTCCTGACCGTGGGCATCAACGAGGACGCGAATGAAGCCATAGGGCGCTGCTCCGCCGGTGCGGAAGCCGTCGCGGGCCAAGTGAACTTGGGTCTGGATGATCCGAGTGGCGAGCTTGCTCAAGAATTCTCCGTTTTGGGTATATTCATAAAGCAGCAAGATGTCCTTTTCGAAATAATGCAGGCCACGTTCACGCGGCTCGGAGATGCGATTGTGGAAGACGATCGTCAAGCCGGCGAGCAGCAGTTCGATTTCCATCTGCATCGCCTGCACCGCTTGCTCCGGCCGGGAAAAGCGGTCGGAGAGGTGGACGAAGAGGTGGCTGATGCGCGGATTGGTCAAGGCATCGCGTCGAAAGGCCACGAAACCCGGGCGATTCCAATCGCTGCCGCTGATGCCGTCGTCGAGATAGATGCCCTTATGCCGCTGCATGCCATGCGTCAGCATGTAATCGAGATCCGAGGCCGCGGCGTCGAGACGAACGCCGAGCCGAGCCGCCTCGGTGATGGTCCATGCGAGCTGTTCATGGATCCCAGTTTCTTGTCGGGTGGTGCTGCGGCGGACATACGTCCGGCCTTCGTTCTTGATTCGCGGGGCCACGGGTTACTCCTTCGGGTTGGCCAGATGTCGTAGCTGCCAGAGAAAGCGCGCGACCAGATCCAGCATCTGATCGGGCGGAAGCTGTTGGCTGACGGCGATGTTCGGATGATTCGCATCGACCGGTCGGCCGGCGAGTTGCCGAGCCGCGATCCAGAGCACGGCGTTGGCCAGCTTCTTGCCGGAATAGCGCGGGGCGGATTGCTGCGGGGTGCCCCAGATGTCATCGAAAACATCCCGCGCGGTGGGAAGGTCTACGGCCAGGAGAGCACGTAAGCCGGTCTGTTCCCATTGATAAATGCGGACGAAAGCCGCGAGCTTCAGGAGCAGGTCGGGGGCGAGCGGAGTGCCCGGCGGTACACCCAGTGCTTGCAGAACAACGATCACGAGATCGGCTTGCTGGTCGGCCTCACGCACGAAGGGCAGCATGTAGTCGACCGCGTCACGGCGTTCTTCGGATGCGTCAGCCACGATGACTTCCTTTTCGATTCGCTCCTACGGATTCACCGCCGTCAATGAGGCTGCGGCATCCTGTATCTTGAATAACCGAAGCCGATGCGCTACGGAAGTCCAGTTCCGCACAAAAATAGGCCCGAGCATTGATCACGCCAATGTCTAAAGAAAAGGACCCTTTCGT
>JBASRP010000391.1:0-5204 GCA_049273905.1 Actinomycetota bacterium | reverse complement strand
AGTGAGGAGTGGACGCCGTTCCATCGCGCGTGGCACCGCCGGCTCTTCGACGCGGGCTACGCAGGGCTCTCATGGCCGGCCGAGTTCGGCGGCCGCGGCGGCACGCCGTCGCAGCAGGTGATCTTCGAAGAGGAGCTCGGCCGCGCCGGTGCGCCCGGCCTCGCGAACCATCTCGGGATCTTCCACGTCGCGCCGGCGATCATGGCGTACGGCACAGACGCGCAGAAGGCGCGGTACCTGCCGAAGATCCTCTCCGCGGAAGAGATCTGGTGTCAGGGGTTCTCCGAGCCGGGTGCCGGGAGCGATCTCGCCTCTCTGCGCACGCGCGCGACGCGCGACGGCGAAGACTACGTCGTGAACGGGCAGAAAGTCTGGACGACATTCGGTGCGATCGCCGACCGCTGCCAGCTCCTCGTGCGCACGGATCCGGACGCACCGAAGCACCGCGGCATCTCGTGTCTGATGGTCGACATGAAGCTGCCGGGCATCGAGGTCCGTCCGCTGCGGCAGATCACCGGCGAGTCGGAGTTCAGTGAGGTCTTCTTCGACGACGTGCGCGTGCCCGCGTCCGAGCTGCTCGGCGAAGAGAACGGCGGCTGGCAGGTCACGATGACCACGCTGGCCAGCGAGCGCGCGAGCGTCCTGACGTTCCATGTTCGGGTGCAGGACAAGGTGCGCGATCTCGCACGGCTCGCGCGCGATCACGGCCGCGCGGACGACCCGCTGATCCGTCAGCGGATCGGCGCCTGCGCGCTGGACGCGCACACGTTGCGGCTCATCTCGTACGCGAGCGCGACGCGCGCCGAGCAGAAGACGGCGACCGGGCTCGAGGGCTCGATGGCGAAGCTGCTCTGGAGTGAACTCGAGCAGCGCATCTACGAGACGGCCGCCGAGATCCTCGGCCCCGACGCGGTTCTCGATTCGCCGTGGCTCTACGGCCTGCTCGATTCGCGCTCGCTGACCATCGCGGCCGGCACCAGCGAGATCCAGAAAACGCTGCTCGCCGAACGCGGCCTCGGGATGCCCAGGGAGCCATCGCGGTGATCCAGCAACCGAAGACGCAGTTCGCGAAGAACGGTGACGTCTCGATCGCGTATCAGGTCGTCGGTGACGGGCCGTTGGATCTGATCATCATCCCGGGGTTCGTGTCGCACGTGGAGATGGCGTGGGAGCTGCCTGCGGCGCGGCGTATGTTCGAGCGGCTGGCGTCCTTCTCTCGATTGATCCTTTTCGACAAGCGGGGAACCGGCCTCTCCGATCCGGTGCAGACGGTTCCCACCTTGGAGGTGCGAATGGATGACGCGCGCGCCGTGCTCGACGCGGTCGGCTCGGAGCACAGCGCGCTCTTCGGTGTCTCCGAAGGGGCGGCGATGGCCGCGCTATTCGCGGCGACCTACCCCGAACGAACGACGGCTCTCGCGATGTACGGCGGCATGGCCCGGTCGACATGGGCCGAGGACTATCCCTACGCGGTGACGGCCGAAGCGATGATGGAATCGACGATGGAGCTCCTCGGCCCGTACCAGGACGAGGGCGTCACGATCGAGGTCTTCGCGCCGAGCCTCGCCGACGACCCGGCCGCCCGCGAAGGGTGGGTGCGGTACCAACGGTACGCCGTCAGCCCCGCGATGATGGGGCAGTTCTACGCGATGTTCCTCGACATCGACGTGCGTGCCGTGTTGCCATCGATCCACGTTCCGACGCTCGTGCTCCACCGGCGCGGCGACCGCGCCGTCAACCGGCGAGCGAGCGTGTACATGGCCGAGCGGATCCCGGGCGCACGCTACGTCGAGTTCCCCGGCATCGATCACGCGCTGTTCGCCGGCGACACCGACGCGGTACTCGATGAGCTAGAGGAATTCCTAACCGGGGTCCGGCGAGGTGTAGAGATCGATCGCGTCCTCGCAACCGTCATGTTCACCGACATCGTCGGCTCGACCCAGAAGGCGGCCGAGCTCGGCGACCGGTCGTGGCGGGACCTGCTCGAGGCGCAGGTGGGGATCCTCCGTAAGGAGCTGGAGCGTTTCCGGGGTCGCGAGGTCAAACAGATCGGCGACGGATGCATGGCCACCTTCGACGGCCCCGCGCGCGCCATCCGATGCGGTCTTTCCATGATCGAGGCGGTGAAGTCGCTCGGCATCGAGATCCGCGTCGGGCTACATACCGGCGAAGTCGAGGTGATGGGCGACGACGTCGGTGGGATCGCGGTGCACATCGCGTCGCGCATCGATTCGCTGGCGGAATCGAGCCGGGTGTTCACATCGGGCACGGTGAAGGACCTGGTCGCCGGATCCGGGATCACATTCGAGGACAAGGGTACGCACGTGCTGAAGGGCGTCCCCGACGAGTGGCGCGTTTTCGCCGTGCAGTCGTGACCGTCGGCGACCTGATCCGCGACCGAGCCAAGGAGCACCCGGACCGCCCGTTCGTCTCGTTCGAGGACATGACACTCACCTACGGCGAGTACTTCGAGAGGTGCGTGCGCGTCGCGAACCTCCTGGACGCCAAGGTGGGGGCGCCGCGGCACGTCGGCGTGTTGATGGAGAACCGGCTCGAGTACCTCGAGGTCCTCGGCGGAGCCGCGCTCTGTGGGGCGGTCGTGGTCGGCATCAACGCGACGCGGCGTGGACCCGAGCTCCAGCGCGACATCCGGCACACGGACTGCAGCATCGTGATCGCGGACGAGGCGAACGCTCCCTTGCTGGAGGGTCTCGACCTCCCCGAGATCTTGACCGTGGGTTCGACCTACGACGAGGCTCTCCGGGCGGCCGACGCGACCGACGCGCGCTGGACCGTCGAGGACGCGGACCTTTTCCTGTTGATCTTCACGTCCGGCACCACGGGCGCTCCGAAAGCGGTTCGTTGCTCGCACGCCCGGATGATCGGCACCGGCACGATGGTCGCCGATCTCGTCGAGCTCACCGCCGACGACTGCGCGTACGTGACGCTCCCGCTCTTCCACTCCAATCCGCTGATGTGCGGCTTATTGCCGACGCTGATCCGCGGGGCGCGGATGGCGCTCGCGCCGCGATTCAGCGTGTCGGCCTTCCTCCCGGACGTTCGCCGGTACGGCGCGACGTACTTCCCGTACTCGGGGAAGCCGTTGTCATTCCTCCTCACCCCCGAGGAGAAACCGGAAGACTCCGAGAACCCGTTGCGGATCTCCTACGGTAACGAAGGATCGGTCCGTATCGTCGAGCGCTTCGAGAAGCGCTACGGCGTTCGCGTGATCGACGGCTTCGGGCCGAGCGAAGGAGCGATGGGTTTCCCGCGTCGGCCCGGCGATCCGCCCGGGAGCGTCGGCAAGCCGCCGTCCAACATCAAGGTTTTGAACGAGGACGGTTCGCCGGTGCCGGCGGCTCTGTTCGGCCACGACGGGAAGTTACTGAACCCCGACGAGTGCATCGGCGAGATCGTAAACACCGAAGGCGTCGGCCGGTTCGAGGGGTACTACAACAACCCCGAGGCCGAGGAACGCCGCGTCCGCGACGGCATGTATTGGTCGGGCGATCTTGGCTACGTGGACGAGGACGGTTTCCTCTACTTCGCGGGCCGGACCGAGGACTGGATCCGCGTCGACGCCGAGAACTTCCCGCCGCATCCGATCGAGGAGATCATCGAACGCCATCCCGACGTCCTGGCCGCGGCGGCGTACGGCGTCCCCGACGAGACGGCCGGCGACCGCGTGATGGTCGCGCTGCAGCCGCTCCCGCGCCGGATCGTCGATCCCGACGACCTCTTCGAGTTCATCTCGTCGCAGCCGGATATGTCGCCGAAATGGATGCCGACGTACGTCGTCATCGCCGGAGAGCTGCCGCGCGGCGTCACCGGGAAGATCCTCATCCGCGAACTCCGCCGCGAGAAGTTCCTGCTCGACGATCCGCGGGGTCCCGTCTACTGGCGCGAGCGCGGTGAGACGACCTACAAGCCGCTAACGCCCGACGACGAGCAGGCGATCCAGAAGCGCTTCGCCGAAGCCGGCCGCGAACACCTCATGCAGCTCTGACCGGCCCGTCCCCTGGCGAGAATCGGCTGCTCGGGCTAGCGTTTCATCCATGACTGACGACGCCGTCATCCTCTCCGCCGTCCGCACCCCGATCGGGGACGCCGGCCGCTCGCTGGCGACCGTCCCCGCCTGGGACCTTGGAACCCTGGTCGCGAAGGAGGCGATCGCCCGGGCCGGCATCGATCCCGGGGTCTTCGACGACGTGATCTTCGGCGAGACCATCGGCGGAGGCGGTGGCGTCGGACGCTACGTGGGCCTCGCCGCCGGCGTACCGGTCGAGACGCCGGGCCTGTCCGTGCTCCGCGCATGCGCCACCGGTCTCGAAGCGATGACCCAGGCCGCGATGGCGATCTGGGCCGGCGTCGGCGAGGCGTTCCTCACCGGCGGGTGCGAGAGCATGTCGCAGCAGCCGTGGCTGATGCGCAAGCCGGCCCAGGCCTACGCGCGTCGTCCACCCGAGATCTTCACGGCGGCGCTGACCCACCCGAAGGAGATGGGCACGCAGATCGTCGGGGTCAACGTCGGCGAATCGTCGTCGCAGCGCTTCGGGATCACGCGCGAGATGCAAGACGCATGGTCGCTGCGCTCACATCAGCGCGCGGTCCGCGCGATCGACGAAGGACGGTTCGAGCGAGAGATCATCCCCGTTCCGGTCCCGCAGCGCCGCGGCGACCCGGTGCAGTTCACGACCGACGAGCGCCCACGGCGCGACACCTCGATGGAGAAGCTCGCCGCGCTGCCACCCGCCTATCAGGAGGGCGGCACCGTCACCGCCGGCAACTCGAGCGGCATCAACGACGCCGGCGCGTCGATCGTGGTGACGAGCGCGAAGCGCGCGGAGCAGCTCGGCCTGACTCCACGCGCCATCATCCGCGGCTGGGCCTCTGCGGGCGTCGAACCCGCATTCACGGGAACCGGCCCGATCGAAGCGGTCCCGAAGGCGTTGAAGCGCGCGGGGTTGTCGATCGACGACCTCGACCTGATCGAGATCAACGAAGCCTTTGCTGCGCAAACCCTGTCGGTGATCAAGCTGCTCAAGGCCGATCCGGAGAAAGTCAACGTCCGCGGCGGGGCCCTGGCGATCGGACATCCGCTGGGAGCAAGCGGCGCTCGCATCGCTACCACGCTTATTCGTGCGATGGAAGACCGGAAGGCGAAGTTCGGGCTGGCGACCATGTGCATTGGGGCGGGACAGGGG
>JBASRP010000099.1:0-4699 GCA_049273905.1 Actinomycetota bacterium | reverse complement strand
ATCCTCGGCCTCACCCTGACGGGCTACGTCGCTCGCCATCGCCGTAAGGATGGACCAATCGTCATCGCCATCGCAATGACGAGGAAGGTGAGGCCACCGCCGAGCAAGGCGCTCGCCGGCAGTCTGGCTACGAGCCCGTAGAGGCGCGTGTTCTGCGGTTGCTGCTGCTGGCCGTTGTCCGGAACGACGCCGCCGTTCCCCAGATCCGGCCCGGAGACCCCCGGACCGAAGCCGCCCACGGCGCCCGGCCCGAAGCTGTCGTTCCCACCGACGACCGGCGTCTGCACGAATCCCGTCGACGCCGCGCTGGCCGCGTCCACCGACCCGATCGCGAGCGAGGTGATCGTGCCAGTTCCGCCGGTGGGGATGAGCTGCGGAGTGACACATACCGGGAGGGCTTTCGCGATCTGGTCGAAGGGCGGGGGAATCCTCTCATCCTGAGAGGGGCAATACGTCGGGAAGTTCTTGTCCATGATCGGGCCGATGATCTCGGTGATCACCTGTTGTGCGACCGGAACACGCGGGATATCGGCGCCCAGCCCGATGAGGAGTCCCCCGATCGACGCCTCGCTTGAAGCGCCGTCGATGATCCTCGATGCATTGGCCGTCCTTATCGTGAGGCCGGAGTTCTGCAAGCCTTGAGTGACGTTCCCGATGCTCTGCGACAGGTTGATGTCGACGGTGTTAGGTGCGTCTTCGGGCGCGACACCCGTGACATGGATTCCCTTGCTGTCGATCGTCGCGGCGTAGGTGGTTGTTCCTTGGATCACGCGCACATCCGATAGCGTCAAAGACGCGTCGCCGTCGGACGTCGTTCCGTCGGACGTCGCGATCGCCTCGGACACGATGGTCCCGATCTTGATCGTCAAGCCTGCGCTCGGCGTTATGACGAGGTCGTGGACCGCCGTGCGCGCGATCTGGGTGACCTTCGATGCCTCTGCCTTCGCTGAGCTTGTTGAACTGATGCTGCCGACCGTGAGAAGCGGCGCTAGGGCATCGCCAAAGTTCAGGCGCTGAGTTGTCGTCGACGCGCTCGCTTTCTTCTCGCGCGCGTCCGTCTCCAGGTGACCTGCGTCCACGCCGAGCGGGCCGAAGGTGTTAGGCAGTGGGATGTCGTTCCCGAAGAGGGACCCCGTCACGTTCCGATTCTGTGATTGGCCGGGCGGGTATTTGCTGACCGCATAGCCGGGGATTCCTCCCGGGAACTGCGGCTGAAGTGCGCCGACCAAAACGTCGCCCGGATACGCCATCGCGGCCTCGGCCGCGGACGACGCGCCGGCCGATGTGTTGAGCTCGTTCGAGGCGTGCGGGATCCCGAGGTCGAGGATCTTCGGGATCACGAAGTCCTTGAAGCCGAACCCCAACGAGATCCCGCGCGCGATGCCGGTCATCTGATAGTCGGAGACCGACGTCGCGGCTGCGCCGGCGCCGGTCGCCAGAGGAAGCAGCAGAACGAGGGCGGCGCCGAGCGCGCCGACCGCCGTTGCGATCCGTATCCGCTTCCTCACGTTTTTGTCCTCACCTTTCCTAACGACGCAGCCCTGCTGCCGGGCCATACCTCGGCCCGGTTCTTTCTCAACATGTCGTGACGAATGCCTCGATCTGACTCCGGCTGGATGAGGGCCATTGATCCTTGTGCGCGCAGAAGTACGCCCACCAGTCGAACAGCTGGCTGGTGTCCCAGAAGTCCGGAGCCCCCTTCGGACCGGACTTGTCGTTCGGCTTGATCTCGACGAACTTGCCGTTCTTCACCTGGAGCAGAAGATCTGCCTTATAGATCACGTGCTCGTTCGGCGTTGTCGGTGTCAGGAACCCGTTGACCGAGAAGTTCTGGATCTTGTTGATCTCCTTGATGACGCACGCGCGCGTCAGCTGCGCGCCGCACGCCTTCGCGGCTTCGACGAAGAGCGCTGCCTCGCCCCAGCCCGGACCGCCCCACGAACCGGGAGCGATGTACCCGGGGCGGTACTTCGCGAGCGCGCTGACGTACCGGTTGAGTTCGGGATGGCTGCACGGCGGGACCGGACGACCCTTCGAGTCGGAACCGCACCTCTCGAACGGGATCTGCGGGACCGCCATGTACGCGCCTTCGACCTCGGGACGCGGGTTGCCGCCCTCGTCCTGCACGAAAGACTTCAAGTAGGACGTGAACGTCGGAGAGAAGTACGCGTACTTCACGCCTTGGTTCTTCATCGCGCGCGCCAGCTTGATGTTGGAGTTGTTCTCCATCGTCGTGAAGACCGCGAGCGGTCCGCCGCTCGCCGGGCATGAACTCGCCATCGACGCGGCGTAGTTGTCGAAGTTGTTGTCAAGAACCGACGTCTCGCGCTCGTAGCAGACGTTGATCTTGCCGCCGCTCGTCTTCAGCATCGCGGCCTCGAAGCCCCACGCGTTCGTCTTCGACACGAGCGCTTCGCCGACCCAGAAGAGCGCGATCTGCTTGGTCCCGAAGACGTTGTTGAGGTAGCGCGATCCCGTTGCGCCGTCACCGATCAGCTGCTTCTGCAGCTGTCCGGGGACGCCGTAGGTGTACGGGCTCTCGCTGCGCTGGAAGGTCAGCGGGAAGCCGATGTCGGGGATCTTCTGCGCCTTCGATACCTGCGCGACGCCGGTGTCGGAGTCCGGCGCGGACACGCTACCGACGAACGCGAACACGCCGACGTCGTCCGCGAGCTCGCGCGCGGCCGTGAGGTCCTGTTGCGCGTTGCCTTGGTCGTCGCGGATCGAGAGCTGGATCTTGCGACCGCAGATGCCGCCCTGCTCGGCGTTGATCATCTTGAAGTAGGCGTCCACCGCTTCGATCTCCGCGTTGAACTGTCCGCGAAACGATCCGGTGATCGCGGCGATGAGTCCGACCTTGATGCTCGTCTGCGTGACGCCCTTGTCGGTCGAGCCGGCCGGCGCCTTGCAGTTCACGAGCGGGCCGGTCGTCTGGAGGGGACCGCCGGGCCCGCCGGTCGTCGTGCCCGGTGTGATCGTCTGCCCGGTCGTCGGGTTGATCGAGGGCTGGTTCGATCCGCCGACGATGGGCTGTCCGTTGTTGCCGAGCGCCTGCTCGAGGGGGACGACACGGGACCCGCATGCGGCCAGGACGAGGACGAGCACCGACACGAAGGCGAAGAGATAAACGCGTCGGCCCATCCCGGCTCCCTGGGTTCGCTTCAACACGAACTACTCGCTCTTCGTCTTAATTCAACTCGCCCAAGCCGCCTCCTGCCAGGGGCCCCCCGATAAGGGCATTTCGATACCGCCAGCAGGTCAGATCTTCTTCTCGCGGCCGGCCCAATGGCGGTCTCGGAGCTCGCGCTTGCGCACCTTCCCATTGGGGTCGCGGGGGAGCTGCTCGACGAATTCGATCCGGCGTGGGCACTTGAAGTGCGCCAGGTTCGCGCGGCAGAACTCGATCAATTCGTCCTCAGAGACGGCGGCGCGCGGCTCGACGACCGCGAGCACGGACTCGCCCCACTCGTCGTCGGGGATGCCGATGACCGAGCAATCTCCGACGGCCGGGTGCTTGTAGAAGACGGCCTCGACCTCCGCCGGATAGATGTTGGCGCCGCCCGAGATGATCATGTCGATCTTGCGGTCGGTCAGGAACAGATAGCCGTCCGCGTCGAGGTACCCCATGTCGCCGACCGTGTACCGGTCGCCGCGCCACGCTTGCGCGGTCTTCTCGGGAGCGCCGGCGTATTCGAAGTGCACCCCGCCCATCGGCGAGACGTAGATGAGGCCCACCTCGCCGGTGGGGAGCTCCTTGCCGTCCTCGTCGAGGATGTCGACGCGCAGGTTCGGCGCGGCGCGCCCGACGCTGCCCGGCTTCGCGCGCCACTCCTGCGGAGAGATGATCGTCGCGAGACCTTCGGTCATCCCGTAGTACTCCCAGACACTGTCCGGCGGGAAGACTTCCATGATCCTGCGCTTCACGTCGATCGGGCACGGCGCGGCGGCGTGCAGGACGCGTTTCAACGACGATCCGTCGAACCGGGCGCGCGTTGCGTCGTCGAGCGCGAGGACGCGGATGAAGTTGATCGGAACCATGTGGCTCCAGGTCACGTGCTCGGCGTCGATCAGACGAAGGCACTCCGCGGCGTCGAAGTGCTCCATCAGGACGACCGCCTGGCCGAACAGCAACGAATAGTTCGCGAACGCGCACGGGGCCGTGTGGTACAGCGGCCCGCACGCGAGGTGAACCTCGTGCGGCCCGGTCACGCTGGCCATCTGCGGGAACGCCTGGATGGAGGCGAGGTACATCGTGACGTCGGGGATCGGCCGCTCGATCGCTTTCGGGACGCCGGTCGTTCCGGATGTGTAGTAGCGGAAGAAGACGGGCGCGGGATCGCGGCCATCGTCTGGAGGATCTGACGACTCGGCGTCGAGCGCGCGCTCGAAGTCGCCGCCGAGAAGCAGCGCGGGGAGTTCGCTCACGGTGTCGGCTGCATCCGCCTCCGCGACGACAAGCGGCGCCGACGCGTCGGTGACGATGACGTGGACTTCGTCGCGTTTGTAGCGCCACGAGAGCGGGATCACCTCGGCACCGAGCCGGGCGGCGCCGTTCGCCGCGATCAGGAACTCGGGCCGGTTGCGAAGCGCGACGGCAACGCGATCGCCTTCTTTCACGCCGCGGGCCGCGAACGCCCGCGCCGCCTGGTTCGAACGGCTGTCGAGGTCTGCGTAGGTGATGCGCCGGTCGCCGGTAACG
>JBASRP010000093.1:0-6056 GCA_049273905.1 Actinomycetota bacterium | reverse complement strand
CGGCGCTAGGCGAGAAGATCCAGCTGCAGGTCACGGTCGAGGCCACCTGCCCGCGCTGCAAAGGGTCGGGCGCGGAGCCCGGGAGCAAGGTCGAGACGTGTCCCCAGTGCGGCGGCGCGGGGACGGTGGGGGACAACCAAGGGCTTTTCTCGTTCGTGCGCGCGTGCCCGCGATGCGGAGGGAGCGGCCGCATCGTCACGACGCCATGCAAGACCTGCCGCGGCTCGGGCATGCAGCGGAAGAAGGAACAGATCAAGGTTCGCATCCCGGCCGGCGTTCGCGACGGCGCGCGCATCCGCGTGCGTGGGCGCGGGGCGGTGGGAGGGCCGGGAGGCCAGGCCGGAGATCTCTACGTCGTCGTGCACGTCGAACGGCATCCGCTGTTCGGGCGGCAAGGTGACGATCTGACGCTGACCCTTCCGGTGACGTTCTCCGAGGCGGCGCTCGGCGCGCAGGTGAAGGTGCCAACCCTCGAGGAACCAGTCACGGTGAAGATCCCGGCGGGCACGCAGAACGGGAAGATCCTGCGCGTGCGCGGACGCGGCGCGACGAAACGGACCGGTGGCCGCGGAGATCTTCTCGTCACCGTGCAGGTCGTCGTCCCGGACAAGCTTTCGAAGCAAGAGAAGGAACTTCTGGAGAAGCTCGCGGAGGCGCAAGGTGGATCGCCGCGGGCGAACTTGGGAGTCTGAGATGGCGGGGAACAAGAGAGTGACGCCGAAGACGGCGAAGCGCGTCACGGACGAACGGGAGCGCGCTCTGTTCGTGATCTCGGTGGCCGCCGAGCTGGCGGGCGTGCATCCGCAGACGCTCCGGATGTACGAGCGCAAGGGCTTGATCAATCCCCAGCGCACCAGTGGGAACACGCGACGCTACTCGCAGGCCGACATCGAGATCGTGCGTCTGATCCAGGAGATGACGCAGGAGCGCGGCA
Source organism: Actinomycetota bacterium (assembly GCA_049273905.1). Lineage (GTDB taxonomy): Bacteria > Actinomycetota > AC-67 > AC-67 > AC-67 > JBASRP01. The sequence continues at coordinate 5,122 of JBASRP010000093.1, read as the reverse complement.
TGAACCTCGCCGGCGTCGAAGTGGTGATCGAGCTACAGCAAGAGCTCGAGCGCGCGCAGGACCGCATGGAGCGGCTCCGCCGTGAGGCGGAGGAACTCCAGCGCCGTCTCGCCGAGGACCTCGAGCGGCTCCGGCAGGCGCAGAAGACGGCGATCGTGTTGTACCGCAAGAACGAACAGTTCGACACAGGGAGGTGAGAGAGCGATGCAGTTGGACAAGTTCACGCTGAAGTCGCAGGAGGCGATCGCGGCGGCGCAGTCGCTGGCGGCGACGCGCAACCAACAGACCGTCGAGCCGGAACACCTCCTGTATGGGCTCCTCGCCGATCCGGCAGGAGTCGTCTTCCCGCTCGTGCAGAAGCTCGGGTCGTCGCCCCGCGCACTGCGCGATCGAGTCGATGAGCTGATCGACCGCATCCCGCGTACGTACGTGAGCGGCGGCACGGAGGATCGCGTCGGCGCCTCGCCGGCGCTGGTCCGCGTGCTCGAGCGCGCCCAAGAGGAGGCGCGCTCGCTGAAGGACGACTACGTCTCAACCGAGCACCTCCTGCTGGCCCTGACGGAGGTGAGCGGATCCGTCGCGACGCTGTTGAAGACCGTCGGCGTGACACGCGACGCGATCCTCAATGCTTTGGTGGAGGTGCGCGGGAACCAGCGCGTCACCTCGCAGAATCCCGAGGAGACCTACAACGCGCTCGAGAAGTACGGACGCGATCTCACCGAAGCGGCGCGCAAGGGCAAGCTCGACCCGGTGATCGGTCGCGACGACGAGATCCGGCGCGTCATCCAGGTGCTGTCGCGGCGCACGAAGAACAACCCGGTACTGATCGGCGAGCCCGGCGTCGGCAAGACGGCGATCGTCGAGGGACTCGCGCAGCGCATCGTCGCCGGCGACGTGCCCGAGGGGCTGAAGAACAAGCGCGTGATCGCGCTCGACCTCGGCGGCATGATCGCCGGGACGAAGTACCGCGGCGAGTTCGAGGAGAGGCTGAAGGCCGTCCTCAAGGAGATCTCCGAGTCCGAAGGTGAGGTCATCACCTTCATCGACGAGTTGCACACGATCGTCGGCGCCGGCGCGGCCGATGGCGCGATGGACGCCGGCAACATGATCAAGCCGCTGCTGGCGCGCGGCGAGCTGCGGCTGATCGGCGCGACGACGCTCGACGAGTACCGCAAGCACGTCGAGAAGGACGCGGCGCTGGAGCGGCGGTTCCAGCCTGTCGTGGTCGGAGAGCCGTCGATCGAAGACACGATCGCGATCCTGCGCGGGTTGAAGGAGCGGTACGAGGTTCACCACGGTGTGCGCATCACCGATGCCGCGATCGTCGGCGCGGCGACGCTGTCCGCGCGGTACGTCACCGGACGTTTCCTGCCCGACAAAGCGATCGACCTGATCGACGAAGCCGCGTCGCGGCTGCGGATCGAGATCGATTCGATGCCGACCGAGCTCGACGAGGTCGACCGTGCGATCAAGCGTCTCGAGATCGAGAAGGCGGCGCTGCGCAAAGAGAAGGACGAGGCGTCGAAAGAGCGGCTGGCACGGCTCGACGCAGAGCTCGCCGAGCTGCGGGAAACGTACAACGGCATGGCCGCGCACTGGCAGTCCGAGAAGGACGCCGTGACGCGTATCCGCGAGCTGAAGACGAAGCTGGAGGAGACGCGGTCTGCGGCGGAGCGCGCGGAGCGCGACGGCGACCTCGAGAAGGCTGCCGAGCTGCGCTACGGCACGCTCGTCACCCTCGAGAAGGAACTAGCGGCGGCGTCCGAGAAGCTGACGGAGCTCCAGAAGACGTCGCACTTCCTCAACGAAGAGGTGACGGAGCAAGACGTCGCCGAGGTCGTCGCGAAGTGGACGGGCATCCCGGTCTCGAAGCTGATGGAAGGCGAGATCGCGAAGCTGATCCACCTCGAGGAGCATCTGCACCGGCGTGTCGTCGGACAGGACCGCGCGATCGAGGCGGTGTCGAACGCGATCCGCCGCGCGCGGTCGGGTTTGAGTGATCCGAACCGTCCGATCGGTTCGTTCCTCTTCCTCGGACCGACCGGTGTCGGCAAGACCGAGCTGGCGCGCGCGCTCGCCGAGTTCCTCTTCGACGACGAGAAGGCGCTCGTGCGCATCGACATGAGCGAGTACCAGGAGCGGCACACGGTGTCGCGCCTGATCGGCGCGCCGCCGGGCTACGTCGGCTACGAGGAGGGTGGACAGCTGACGGAAGTGGTGCGGCGCCGGCCGTACTCGGTGTTGCTGCTCGACGAGATCGAGAAGGCGCACACCGACGTGTTCAACGTGCTGCTGCAGCTGCTCGACGAAGGGCGCCTGACCGACGGCCAGGGGCGCACGGTCGACTTCCGCAACACCGTTGTGATCATGACGTCCAACCTCGGGTCGGGAGCGATCATGGATCTGACCTTGTCCGACGGGGAGATCGAGGACCGCGTCATGGCCGAGGTGCGCAGCGCGTTCCGGCCGGAGTTCCTGAACCGCGTGGACGACATCGTGATCTTCCACCGGCTCGGCCCCGACCACCTGCGACAGATCGTCGACATCCAAGTGGGTCTGCTCGAGCGGCGGCTCGCGGAGCGCAAGATCTCGATCGCGCTCAGCGACAAGGCGCGCGAGTGGCTCGCCGAGCGCGGCTTCGATCCGGCCTACGGCGCGCGTCCACTGAAGCGACTGCTGCAGCGCGAGATCAGCGATCAGCTGGCGCGGCGTTTGCTGCAGGGTGACTTCGCCGAGGGCGACCACGTCGAGGTCGACGCCGGCGGCGACGGGCTGGTATTCCGGAAGGACTAACCGAAGCGTCGAGTCGCGGAACCCGAGGGGGGTTCTCTCAAGAACTGCCTGACATGCCTGCCATGTCAGGCAGTTCCGTGGGAGCTGTCTACCTTCCCGGCGGCGACGGCAGGAACCTGGCGCGGGAACAGGCGGCGCGCCGCGCGCGGGGGCTCGAACGGCTTCCACTCGCCTTCGGGCTGCGCCAGCCGGTCGGCGATCACCCACAGCGCGGCCGGATTTACGCCGAGACCGGTGTGCGAGCCGATCACGGCGACGTTCTCCGCGCTCGGTCCGTCGTCGTCGAGGCACGTTCGCCACGCGACGATCCCGTCGAGCTTCGAGTAGATCGACGTCGCCGGAACTGCCAGCGGCTCGCCGGTGGCGCCGCGCCGGAGCTGATCGGCGTCCGGGACGTGCCTCTTCGCATAGCGCTGGTAGGTGCGCGTCGCGCGGCTGAGGCTCGGGTCGGTCATCCGGAACGGGCTGCCGAGCGTGATCACCTGACGGACGTCCTCCGGCCGGCGCAGCGCGATCTCGCGCGCGTAGATGCCGCCGAGGCTCCACCCGATGATGCTGATCTTGCGCCCGTGCCGTTCCTTCAGATCGTCGAGCCGCGCGGCCAGACCCGTGACCACCTTGGTCGTCGGGCCGACGTTGCGGCCGAGCCGCCAGCCGTGCACGTGGTAGCCGAGCCCGCGCAGGTACCGGCGCAGCGGCCGGGTCGACAGGTCGTCGGCCATCAGGCCCGGCAGGACGAGCACCGGATGCCCGTCCCCGCGGGGCGCCCGGCGACGGAGCAGCGGCCGCGCCGCTAGGTAAAGGCCGAAGTCGCCCGCGGCGCGCGGGAAGTCGCTCAGGAACATCCCGACGGAGGGGCGCTTGCTCTCGGCGGTCTCGCTCACGGCCGCAGATACTGCCAGAGGACCCGCGCCGGTTCGAGCCGGCGTTATCCTCGCTGCGTAACGGCAGCGCGGGGTGCGAGACTGGACCCTGTCTCGTCCGAGGATGGGAGGCCGCCATCGACCCCAACCCGACGCTCGTCGGGCGCGAGCGCGAGATCGCTCTGCTTCGCGAGGCCGTCGATCACGCGGCCTCCGGACGCGCGCGGTCGGTCTTGCTCGCCGGCGAGCCCGGCATCGGGAAGTCGGCCCTAGCCGACGAAGCCGCCGTCTACGCGACGAAGTCGGGCGCGCTGACATTGTGGGGTTCGTGCTGGGAGGGCGAGGGCGCGCCGGCCTTCTGGCCGTGGGTGCAGATCATCCGCGCGTACGCCGCCGGGCGTCGGACCGACGACCTTTACGCGGCGATGGGGGACGGCGCGGCCGATATCGCGCGTCTCGTTCCGGAAGTCGGTGGCCGGTTCCTGAGTCTCAGCCCGGCAGACGAGACGGGGCCCGACCAAGCTCGGTTCCGTCTCTTCGATCACGTCGCGCGCTTCCTCCGCGCGGCCGCGGAAACACAGCCGCTGCTGCTGGTCTTCGACGATCTGCACTGGGCGGATCGCGAGTCGCTCACGCTGCTGCGGTTCTTCATCACCGCCACGCGTGACGCGCGCGTGCTCGTGCTGGGCACCTACCGCGACGTCGAGTTGAGCGCCGATAACGCGCTGCGCGACGCGATCGCGGATCTCGGCGCAGACCGGCTCGCTCTGCGCGGGCTGAACCGCGACGACGTCGGCGCGCTCATCCGGGCCACCACAGGCACCGAACCGGCCGCCGGACTCACAGAAGCGATCTTCGGGAAGACGACCGGTAACCCGCTTTTCGTGAAGGAGGTCGCTCGTCTGCTCGCCGCGCAGGGCCGACTTGAGGGCTCGCCGGCGAGCGCCTACGCGATCCCCGAAGGTGTGCGGGACGTCGTGCGGCGGCGCCTGGCGCACCTCGACCAAGGCGCCGTCGAGCTCCTCGGCGCTGCTTCGGTGCTTGGCCCGGAGTTCGCGATCGACGCGCTCGGCGCTTTGATCGAGAGGCCGGTCGCGTTCGTCGCAGACCTCCTCGCCGAGCCGCAAGCCGCGCGGATCGTGGCCGAGGTCCCAGAGACGGTCGGGCGGTACGCCTTCACGCACGCGCTGGTACGCGACGTCGTGTACGAGGACCTCGGTCCCGCGACGCGCGCCGGCCTGCACTGGCGCGCCGGTGAGCTGCTCGAGCAGAAGCTAGGCGGCGAGGCGAAGGCGTCCGAGATCGCGCACCACCTCGTCAACGGCGCGACGCGGGGTGACCCCGAGAGAGCCGCCGACGCGGCGATCCGCGCCGGGCGCATCGCGCTGCGCATGTACGCGTGGGACCGCGCGGCCGACCTATACACGCGGGCGCTCGACGCGCTCGAGCTTGGCAACGCCGCGATG
>JBASRP010000089.1:0-9435 GCA_049273905.1 Actinomycetota bacterium | reverse complement strand
CCTCTATCCTGCGCCGAGCGCGTCGGCGAGCTGGCGAAGGAACAGTCCGACGTCGGTCACCATGCCGACCGACTGGATCGAGCCGCGGTCGACGAGCTTCGTCACCGCGGCGGGGTTGATGTCCACGCACACGATCGGAACGTTCGCCGGGAGGATGTTCCCGGTCGCGATCGAGTGCAGCATCGTCGACACCATCACCGCCATCCCGAGGCCCGGCACGCGCTTGCGCATCTCGCGCTGCGTCTCGAGCACGTCCGTGATGACGCCGGGCATCGGCCCGTCGTCGCGCACGGATCCCCCGAGCACGTAATCGACCTTGTGCGTCACGAGGTGGTACATCACGCCGTTCGTGAGAAGGCCTTGCGCGACAGCTTCCTCGAACGACCCCGCGCGACGCACGGCGTTGATCGCGCGGATGTGATGCTCGTGCCCGTGCTCGGTCGGGATGCCTTCGTCGAGTGAAACTCCGAGCGACGTCCCGAAGATGGCCGCTTCGGAGTCGTGCGTCGCGATCGCGTTGCCGGCGAACACCACGTCGACCCAGCCGGAGCGGATCAGCGCGCAGAACGCCTCGGCCGATCCGGTGTGGACGACGGCCGGACCGAGGACCCAGAGGATCTTCTTTCCATCGCCCTTCATCGTCCGCATGAGTTCGGCGATCCGCTGCACCATCAAGCCCTGCGGCTTCTCGGAGGAGACTTCGCTCGACATGAAAGAGAACACCTGACCGGTCCCGCCGCGCGGCCGCTCCAGGGGATGGACCTTCACTCCCACGTGTCCCGCCACGACGTTGTCGCCTTTCATGATCTCGCTCATCGGTACCGTCCGCGCGCGCTGACCGTTGACGACGATCGCGCAGTCCATCTCTGGGTTCTCGACCCACAGCCACGCGCCGCCGACACGCACCTGCGTAGGAAGGTTCGTCGTCGAGTAGAAGGTCTCCGGGAAGACGCCGTCGTGATCGGCGGGGAGCAGCTCGGCGTCGCCGGTGTCGGGGAGCGTCGCTCCGAGGTCGGCGAGCCGGCCGAGCAGCCGGTCCAGCACCGCCCGCTCCGCTCTGATCTCGATGCGGGCGAAGGACGGGTCGTCGTGCGATTTCCCGACCTCGAAGCGCGCGATCGTGTAGTCGGCGCCGGCCTCGACGATCTCGTCCAGGACGCGCGGGAGGATCAGCGAATCGATGATGTGGCCGCTGATCTCAACGGATTCGGTGTCCACGCTCTCACCCGAGCGAAGACTACCAGCGGCCATGGGGCCCGAAAGCCAGGCGGGGCGCCGTTCTGTCGCGGCCGTTACAGAACGTGCGTCGCGCCGGCGAACGTCCTCGCCTCTCTCCTCGCAAAAACTGACATCCGTACGGGCGGCCGCCTCACGAACCGCGCCGCGCGGCCGTTGGATAGGGGAGGAGGAGGCAGATGATGCGGTCCTTCATTCAGGAGGAGGCAGCGCGCGAGCACAACCGCGCGCTGGTGATCGCGAGTCAGCGTGCGGCCGAGAGCGTTCGGTACCGTCGCATGCATCGGAAACGGTCTCGCCTCAGTAAGGCCATCGGCGTTGGGCTGGTGCGGTTCGGGCTCAAATTCACGGGCGGCCGGGCAGCCGTGGTCCTGCGCGGAACGCGGAGCGCCCCGGAACCGATGCTGGTCCGGCGCTAGCCGCGACCCAGCTGCTCGAGGGCTCCCGGCAAGTCACCCATCGCATCGATGACCACGTCGGCGTCGGCGTGCTCGGACGTGTCGTCATAGACGCCGCGGAATCGAACGGAACCCATCCCCATCGCGCGCGCTCCAGCCACATCGGTGCGACGCAGGTCTCCCACGTGCGCGGCTTGCGACGGTTCGACCCCGATCCCGCCGAGAGCGTGGAGGAACATCCGCTCGTGTGGTTTGGGGACGCCGACCTCATCCGAGAACGCGAGGACGTCGAGGAGATGGATCAGACCGGCACCCTCGAGTATCCGCTTGACGATCCGGCCCGGCGAGAACCCCGTATCGCACACGAGCGCCGTCGGCCGGCCGCCGCGCCGCGTCTCCTCGAGCGCTTCCGGCGCGCCGGGCACGATGTCGACGCCGAGATCGGCCGATGCTTCCTCGAACGCATCCGTCAGTTCGCGCAGCCGCGACTCGCCGTCCATCCCGAGCTTGTCGAGGCAATAGGCCGCCATGCCCGGCGACCCGTACGACTCGAGCGCCTGCCAGCGATCGTGGTGATAGGTCCACGCTTCGGTGAGCAACGCCGACGCGCGCTCCGCGTCGATCGAGCAGATACGTGAGAGCTCTCGCACGCGCAGATCGAACGACGTCGTCCCGTCCGGCGCGGGACGGTCGAAGATCAGCGTGCCCCAGCAGTCGAAGGTGACGCCGGCGAGACCGTTGTTCACGAGTCTTCTTCGACGAGCGGTTCGGCCGGCGTGATGCCGCGCGCCGCGAGCGCCTCGCGCACGTCGGTCTCGAGGACATCCCAAGCTTTGTCGACGAGCATCTCCTCGACGTGAACGCGCACGCGGCCATCTGCGCGTGCGTAGGGCGGCGGGGGAGCGTCGAGCGGGTACTCGGGCGCCGCGGCGATGTCGGATGCGGCAAGCTGCGCGATGAACTCGCGCGCGACCTCCGGCTCGAGCCATCCGAACGGGACGAGGTTCTCCGGCACGCTCTCGCCGTCGGTGGCGAGGTCGCCGCTCATCTCCGACGCGATCTGGCGCACCTCGGTCTCGATGAGGCGACGCGCTTCGTCTGCGCGCTCGCTTTCGACGAGCAGGATCTCGCGCTCGCCGCTGAAAACCGCGTACGGCGCTGCTTCCGCCTTGTCGAGTGGAGACTTCGTCATCGCGAAGATGCCGTGCTCGTGCAAGACGTCGAGGATGAGCGGCAGCTCTAGCGGATCGAACCGTCCGAGCGAGACCGTCGTGGGTCCGGGATCCTGGACCGTTTCCTGCTCGCTCATGTCACCCTCCCGCACGCTTGGTGTTGAACTCGACCGAGCGCTCGAAGTTCACGGGTGCATCGTAATCGAGCGTCGCCACGTGGAAAGATCTTTCCAGCCAGACGATCTCGACATCGGTCGACGCGACGTGTTCGGCGACGAACGACGTGTTTCCGGGCGGTACGACGTGGTCCTGCCGTGACGCCAGAAGCAGGAGCGGCGCGCGCACGCTCTTCAGGCGCTCCTTCACCGCGGCTTGGTAGGTGAGCAGCTCCGCAGCGGCTTTCAACGGCACGCGCGAGTAGCACAGCTCCTTCTGCGACGGGTCGGCGATGTCGCTCCCGATGCCTTTGACCGAGAAGGGCAACCGGCCGAGCAGAGGCGCGAAGCGCTGCCGGGGGTCCTCCGAGTACACGCTGGCATTCACGCCGATCAACCCGGTCACGGTTTCGGGAAAGCGCGAGGCCAGGTCGAGTCCGATCGTCGCGCCCATCGATAACGCGGCGATGAACACAGACGAGCAGCGCTCCTGGAGTCCGATCAGCGCCATCTCGGCCTCGCCGGCCCAGTCCTCACCCGTGGTTTTCGCGAGGTCCGCGCTCGAGGTGCCGTGACCCGGCAGGCGCGGGCACAGCACCGTCCACCCTTGGGCGGCGAGGTGCTCACCCCACGGCCGAAGACCCTGCGGAGATCCCGTGAAGCCGTGGATCATCACCACGCCGGTCTCGGAGTCCGTTGACTCGAAGCCGAACGGCTCGGCGCCGGGCATGATCGACGACACGGTTGTCACCTCACTGAACGACGAAGGCGATTTTCACGAGTTCGCAACGTGTGCGTAACTTGCGCCTGCTACGCTAACACCGTCGATGCGAAATCGCTGGTCAGCATGGTTGTACCCGGTATCCCAAAACAGTAGGGTAACCCGGGTGCCCGCGGCTCGGCCGGTGCCTCCGCGGTGGGGAGTCGGGTGATCAATTGTTCTATTGGGTTCTGAAGAACATCATCCTCGGTCCGATCGTGAAGCTGCTTTGGCGGCCGTGGGTCGAGGGTCTCGAGAACATCCCCGCCGAGGGTCCGGTCATCATCGCGCCCAACCACCTGTCCTTCATGGACAGCCTCTTCATGCCGCTGATGGTTCCACGGCGTGTCGTCTTCCTTGGGAAGGCCGACTACTTCGACAAGTGGTACATCAGCTGGTTCTTCAAGGGCGTCAACGTGATCCCCGTTCGTCGCGAGGGTGGCGAGGCCGGCGAAGCGGCGCTCAAGGCCGGTATCGAGCAGCTCGAGAAGGGCATGGCCGTCGCGATCTACCCGGAGGGCACGCGCTCGCCGGACGCGAAGCTCTACCGCGGGAAGACCGGCGTCGCGCGCATGGCCGTCCGCGCGGGCTGCCCGATCGTGCCGGTAGGGATCATCGGTTCGTTCGACGTGCAGCCGCACAACAAGAAGCTGCCGCGCGTGCGCGGCGTGCGTGTCGGCGTGCGCTTCGGCCGTCCGCTCGACTTCTCGCGCTACGAAGGCAAAGAGGACGATCGCTTCGTCCTCCGCTCGATCACCGACGAGATCATGTACGAGCTGATGCTCCTGACGGGTCAGGAGTACGTCGACGAGTACGCGGCCAAAGTGAAGGACCAGATGAAGAAGGCCGCCCTCGAGACGCCTCCGCAGAAGACCCAAGAGCAGCCGCTCAGCAAAGCCGGCTGACGCGCTTCACGCGTCGCCGCGCGCCCACCCTCGTGACCGTTCGACCGCGCGCGTCCATCCCGCGTAGAGCCGGTCGCGGTCGCTGCTCTCCGTTGAAGGTGTGAACTCGGCGTCCTGCTGCCACGTCTTCGCGATCTCGTCCGTCGACGACCAGACGCCTTCTGCCAAACCGGCGAGGAAGGATGCGCCGAGAGCGGTGGTCTCGGCGATCGCGGAGCGCTTCACCGTCACGTTGAGCTGGTCCGCCTGGAACTGGCAGAGGAACTCGTTCATCGCGGCCCCGCCGTCGACGCGAAGCTCCTTCAGGGAAACGTTCGCCTCGCGCGACATCGTCTCGATGACGTCGCGCGTTTGGTAGGCCATCGCCTCCAGGGCCGCGCGGATCAGGTGCGGGCGCGACGTGCCGCGCGTGAGCCCGACGATCGTGCCGCGCGCGTACGGATCCCAGTACGGCGAACCGAGCCCGGTGAGCGCCGGTACGAAGTAGACGTCGCCGGTGTCGGGAACGCTCGTGGCGAGAGCCTCGGTCTCGCTCGCAGAGTCGATGATGCCGAGGCCGTCGCGCAGCCACTGGACCGCGGCCCCGGTGACGAAGATCGATCCTTCGAGCGCATAGACGGGTTCGTCCTTAGGACCGCACGCGAGGGTGACGAGGAGCCCTTCGGGTGGCGGCGGCGCGCTCGCGCCGAGGTTCATCAACACGAACGAACCGGTGCCGTATGTGTTCTTCGTCATCCCCGGCTCGAAGCACGCCTGACCGAACAGCGCCGCTTGCTGGTCGCCTGCGATGCCTGAGACGGGAATCGCGGCGCGGAAGAACGCGTCAGGGTCGGTGACCCCCAACCGGCCGCTCGACGGCGCGACCTCCGGTAGCAGAGCACGGGGGACGCCGAACGTGTCGAGGAGCTCGTCCGACCACGAACGCTCGTAGATGTCGTAGAGGAGGGTCCGGCTCGCGTTCGAGTAGTCCGTCGCGTGCGCGGCGCCGCTGGAGAGCCTAGCGAGGATCCAGCTGTCGATCGTCCCGAACGCGAGCGTGCCCTTCTCGGCCCGTTCCCGCAGGTCGGGCACGTTGGTGAGCAGCCACTCGATTTTGGTCGCGCTGAAATACGCGTCCAGGACGAGGCCGGTCCGGGCCCGTAGCCGCGGCTCCTCGGCGCGGAGCTCGTCGCATCGCTCGGCCGTGCGACGGTCCTGCCAGACGATCGCGTTGTGCGCGGGGGCGAGGGTCGCTCGGTCCCACAGTAGCGTCGTCTCGCGCTGGTTCGTGATGCCGATAGCGCTCAGGTCCTTTGCGCCGATCCGCGCCTTCCCGAGCGCGTCGCCGACGGCGTCGAGCGTCGCGTGCCAGATCTCGTTCGCGTCGTGCTCGACCCAGCCGGGCCGCGGGAAGTGTTGCGGGAATTCGCGATAACCCTTCGCGACAACGCGCGCGTCATCCGACACGACGAGCGCCGTCACGCCCGTCGTGCCCGCATCGATCCCCAGTACGCGCGACATCGCGCGCAAGGGTATCGCGACGGACGCGCGGGCGGGTACGTTGCCTAGTAGGCTCACACGTCATGGCCGGAAGCGGAGCGGTGACCGGCGCGCACGCGCTCGTCGCGCAGCTCGAAGAGCTGGGCGTCCGAGTTGTGTTTGGCATCCCCGGCGTTCACAACCTCGCGATCTTCGACGCGTTGCGTCGGTCGTCGATCCGAACGATCGTCGTGCGCCACGAGCAGACCGCCGGCTATGCGGCAGACGGATACGCGCGCGCGACCGGACTGCTCGGCGTGTGCGTGACGACAACGGGGCCCGGCGCCGCGAACACGGCGGCCGCGATGGGAGAGGCACGAGCGTCGCGCTCGCCCGTGTTGCACATCTCGACGCAGGTCGAGTCGCGCATCCTCGACGGGAAGACCGGACGTTTCTCGTTGCACGAGAGTCCGCAACAGGTGGAGCTCATGGCGGCCGTAAGCAACTGGTCGGGACGCGTCGCGCGCCCGGAGGCGATCGCGAGCATGGTCGCACGCGCCGCGCAGGAAGCGTTCGCCGGGCGTCGCGGTCCGACGTTCGTGGAGATCCCCCACGACTTCTTGTCGACGCGCGTCGCCAAAGCGCGTCGCGCGGTGCGCGCGCCATTCCCGCCGCCCGCGCCGGACGAGGAGGAGATCGCGCGCGCGGTGGACGTGCTCACGGATGCGAAGCATCCGATCGTGTGGGCGGGAGGTGGTGTGATCTCATCTGGTGCGACGGAGGAACTCCTCACCGTCGCCGAGCTCCTCGACGCGCCGGTCGTGACGACGTTCGCCGGGAAGGGCGCGGTGCCGCCCGATCATCCGCTGGGCGTCGGCTTCCCACCGCACCAGCCTGAGGTAACGAAGCTCATCAATGGATCCGACGTTCTGCTCGCCGTCGGTTCGGACTTCGACGCGATGAACACGCAAGGCTGGCGCATCCCCTTCCCGCATCCGCGCGTCGTCGTTAACATCGAGAACGACGATCTGCGACGCAACTACGCCGCCGAGATCGCGATCGAGGCGGACGCGCGCGCGACACTCAAGGCGCTCGCAAACAAGCTCGAACCGCAGAAGCGAGGCGGAGCCAAACGTGCGGCCACGGCGCGCGACGCCGCGCGACGTTCGCTGAAAGCGAGCGCCGAATTCAAGCGTCCGTTCGCATTCGTCGAATCTCTGCGCGAGGTGGTCCCGGACAACGCGATGGTCGTCGCCGACATGGCGATCGCCGGCTACTGGGCGGCGGCCTACTACCCGGCTCCCGGCCCGCGGACCTTCGCCTATCCCCTCGGCTGGGGCACCCTCGGGTTCGCCCTCCCGGCCGCGATCGGCGCCGCCGCGGCCGGCCGGAAAGTGGTCGTGACCTGCGGTGATGCCGGGTTCCTGTTCGCGCCGGCCGAGCTGGCCACGGCCGTCCAAGAGAAGCTCGACATCACGGTTCTGCTGGTCAACGACGACGGCTACGGGATGCTGCGTTTCGACGAGGAGGAGCGGTTCTCCGACACATTCGCGGTGAACCTGACGTCGCCCGACTTCGTGGCGCTCGCGCGCTCGTTCGGCGCCAAGGCGCGCAAGACCACGATCAAGAAGGTCGGCGCGGACGTCGCGTGGGGCGTCAAGCAGAAGGGGCCCGTCCTCATTCAGCTGGACGCGCGATGGGCGCCGCCGCTCACGACCTCGCCCCGCTGGCCGCTGAAAGGGAAGCGCGAGGCGCGGCCGTGACCGGCGCACTCGACGGCGTTCTCGTCGCCGACTTCTCGCGCGTGCTCTCGGGTCCGTACTGCACGATGGTGCTCGGCGACCTCGGCGCTGACGTGATCAAGATCGAGCGCCCCGGCTCGGGCGACGAAGCGCGCGGCTGGGGACCGCCCTTCGCCGGGGGTGAGAGCGCGTACTACCTCGCGATAAACCGCAACAAGCGCTCCGTCGCGCTCGACCTCGGTCGCGAGGGTCATCGCGACGTCGCGCGGCGCCTCGTCGCGAAAGCCGGCGTTCTCATCGAGAACTTCCGGCCCGGCACGATGGAACGTCTCGGGCTCGGCTACGAGGCCTGCAAGGCGCTCAACCCGAAGCTCGTCTACGCATCGATCACCGGCTTCGGCCTGACCGGCCCGGCCCGCGACGAGCCCGGTTACGACTACGTCGCCCAAGCGCGTGGCGGCGTGATGTCGATCACCGGCGAGCCGGACCGCGAGCCGCAGAAGGTCGGCGTCGCGATCGCCGACATAACCGCGGGACTGTTCTGCGCGATCGCGATCCTCGCCGCGCTCCGGCGCGCGGAAGCGACGGGGGAGGGCCAGCGCGTTCATACGTCGCTCTTCGAGTCGCAGGTCGCGTGGCTCGCGAATCAAGCGTCGAACTATCTCGTGGGCGGGATCGAGCCGACGCGCATGGGCAACGCCCATCCCAACATCGTCCCGTACCAAGTGTTCGACGCGGTCGATAAGCCGTTCGTCGTCGCGGTGCCGAACGACGCGCATTGGAAACGATTCTGCGCCGCGATGGAGCTGCGCGATGTCGAGCGCGACCCGCGGTTCGCCACCAACGCCGCGCGTGTGGAGAACCGAACGGAACTGATCCCGAAACTTGCGGGCCTTTTCAAACAGGGGGAACGCGACGCGTGGATCGCGCTTCTCACCGCAGCCGAGGTGCCGTGCGCCCCGATCAACTCGATCGCCGAGGTGTTCGCGGACCGGCAGGTCGACGCGCTCGGACTCGTCGAGACCGTCGCCCACCCGACGATCGGGGACCTGCGTCTCGTCCGTTCGCCGCTGGATCTCGACGCGACGCCGGCGGCGACGCGACGCCCGCCGCCGCTGCTCGGCGAGCATACGGACGAGGTTCTCCGCGAGCTCGGTCTATCCGACGACGAGATCGGCACGGTCACGTCGGAGTCGTGATGACGCGGGCAGTGCGATCCATCGTGGCGACCGCATCCATCCTTGTGATGCTTCTGGTCCCTGCGCCGGCCGCGCACGCGTGCTCGTGCACCGACGCGACCGTGGCCGAGCACGTCGCGAACGCGACGGCCGTCTTCGTGGGCCGGGCCGAGGACTCGAAGGACGCGCCCGAGGGACTCGTCACGCGGTTCCGCGTCACGACCGCCTACAAAGGCCCCATCGTGCGCCGGACCGACGTAACGACTCCGAGCGACGAGGCCGCGTGCGGCGTGCCGTTCGTCGAGGGACGGAGCTACGCCGTCTTCGCTCGCGACCAGTCCGGGACACTGATCACGTCGCTGTGCGCCGGAACGACGGACGATCTCGCAACGGTCGCGGGGCTCTCACCGATCGCCGCCCCGGCGTCGCCG
>JBASRP010000088.1:0-14054 GCA_049273905.1 Actinomycetota bacterium | reverse complement strand
GTTGGGGCCCGCGACGTGTCGGGTGGCGCGGCGCTCAGTCGAGTCCCTCGCGCACGAGCGCGACGTAGCGTTCGAGCCAGGCCTCGGCCGCCTCGGCGTCGGCGCCTTCGGCCCAGATGTGCGTGACCGGGTCCTCCGGGTCGGGCACGACAAGCGCCCAGTCCCGGCCGTGGAAGACCTTCAAACCCTCGGTGTCGTCGGTCCGGTCGCCGCGCGCGGTCGTCGCAAGGTGCCGCATCACGCTCCCCTTCCGCTCCCACGGCGTGACGACGGTGCCGTGGCGGATGTGCGCGCCGGGGATCGCGGCGAGCCGGTCCGCGATCGGAACGCCGTCCGCGAGGAACTCCAGGAACCGGCAGAACGAAGCCAGCGCGTCGAACGCCGGCGTGAAGTCGGGGAAGACGTACGCGCCGTCCATCCCGCCGGCGAAGATCGCGTTCTCTTCCGAGCAGGCGGCCATCAGCGCGCTCGCGGCGTGTTTCGTGCGCAAGACCTTGCAGCCGTGTCTCTCGGCGATGTCCTCTGCGACCGACGGCGCGGACACCGGGAGAACGACCGTGCCGGGCCCCTTCCGCTCGCAGACGAGGTCCATGAGCAGCAGCAGCGCGCGGTCGGTCGGGACCGGATCGCCGCCCTCGAGCACGAGCTGGATCCTCTCGCCGAGCGGATCGAACAGCGCGCCACCCTGTGCGCGCGAGGCGCGCACCATGATGGCGAGCTCATCGACCTTCCCGGCCCGCTCTTCCTCGGTCCTGGTGGTGCGGTTCTCGTCGACGTAGGAGTTCACCGTCAGGATGTCGCCGCCGAGGCGGCCGAGGATCCCGGGGAGCACGAGCGCGGTCGCGCCGAAGGCGCAGTCGACGACAGCCTTGATCCGCGCGTCCTTGATCGACGCGAGGTCGACGGTCTGCAGCAGACCGGCTTGGTAGAACTCGAGGGCGCGCGGCGGAAAGCGGAGCTCGCCGATCTCGTCGGGGAAAGCGCGGCGGGCGTCCTCGCGGAAGTAGACGCGTTCGATCGAGCGCTCCGTCGAGTCGTCGATGTCGGCGCCGGTCGCGTCGAAGAAGCGGATCTCGATCGACTGCGGGTCGCCGGGCACCGTTTCGACGGCCACCCCGCCCGTGGCGCGGGCGCTGCGGAGGTGGAAGCGAGCCACCGGCACCGGCGCCAGCTCCAGGTCGTGCACGTGCACGCCCGATCCGTTCAGCCCGGCGATGAACGCGCGCTTGATCGTTCGCGCGGCCCGCGAGGCGTCGCGGCAAGTCACCACCGTCGAGCCCCGTTTCAACGTCGCCGCGTACGCCCCAGCCAGCCGCACCGCGAGGTCCGGCGTGATGTCGACGTTGATCAATCCCGCGACGCCGCGCGCGCCGAACAGCGTCCGCGTCCCCCGCGACTCCCAGATGATGCTGCGCCCGATGACCGCTCCGGCCTCGACCGTCTTGAACGGATAGACCTTCACGTTGGGTTGCAGGACCGCGTTCTCGCCCACGAACCCCTCGTCGCCGAGCACGACGCCCTCTTCCAGCCGGGCGCCGCGCCGGACGTCGGCGTTGCGGCCCAGGATGCACCCGCGCAGGTTCGCGCCTTCGGCGATGTAGGCGTTGTCGTGGACGATCGCGCGGTGCAGGAACGCGCCCGACTTCACGACCGCGTTGTTGCCGACGACCGAGAACTCACGGATGTGCGCGCCGGCCTCGACCTTGACGTGCTCGCCGAGCACGATCGGGCCCTCCAGCTTCGCGTCGGGGTCGACGATGGCGCCCTCGCCGATCCACACGCCGTCCGAGATCTCGAACCCTTCGATCGGGACGTCGACGCGCCGGTCGAGGATGTCCTGCTGCGCGCGCTGGTACGCCTCGACGTTCCCCACGTCGCACCAGTAGCCGTCCGCGACGTACCCGTAGATGGGCGCCCCCTTCTCGAGGAGGATCGGGAAAAGGTCCTTCGAGAAGTCGAACGGCGTGTCCGGCGGGATGTGGTTGAAGATCTCCGGCTCGAGGACGTAGATGCCCGTATTCACGGTGTCGCTGAACACTTGGCCCCAGCCCGGCTTCTCGAGGAAGCGCTCGATGCGGCCCTCGTCGTCGGCGATCACGATCCCGTAGTCGAGCGGGTTCGGCTGCCGGGACAGCACGACGGTGACGAGCGCGCCCTTCTCGCGATGGAAGGCGGTGACCTTCTCGAGATCGATGTCGGTGAGCGCGTCGCCCGAGATCACAAGGAAGGTATCGTCGAGCGCGCCCTCCGCGTTCTTGACACTCCCCGCGGTACCGAGCGGCGACTCCTCGGTCGCGTACGCGAGCTCGACGCCGAGGTCCTCGCCGTCGCCGAAGTACTGGCGCACAAGTGATGCGAGGAACTGAACCGTCACCACGATGTCCGTCAGCCCGTGCTTCTTGAGGAGAAGGACGATGTACTCCATGAGGGGCCGATTAACCATCGGCACCATGGGCTTGGGCTGGTTCGACGTGAGAGGCCGCAGGCGCGTGCCCTCCCCGCCGGCCATGATCACAGCTTTCATGACACTCCGGATCGGGTTATTTGCGTGCGGATTCTACCTAGCGGCCGCAGAGGGAGGTCCGCCCCGAAGCGAAGCGAGCGCGGTGCGCGCGTATCCGAACGCGGCCAGGTAGCTCAGTGTCACGCCCGGGTAGAACGCGAGCCAGGCCAGCACGCGCACCCAGGTCGTGGGTGGATTCGTGATCGCAGCCCCGAGGAACAGGCCGAACGCCCACATCACGCCGAAGCTGCCGGCCTTCCCCACCTGTGTGACTGGGGGTCGCGGCACGCCGCGGGCTTGCAAGTACGGCAACATCGCGAGAAGGATCCCGTCGCGCGCGAGGACGACGACCACCGTCCACACTGGAGCCAGATCTCGCATGATCATCACGACGGCGGCCGCGGCGACGGCGAGCCGGTCGAAGAACGGATCGATCGCGATGCCTAGTTTCGATACTTGGTGATATCGCCGCGCGACTTGTCCGTCGATCCAGTCGGTGGAACCGAGCGTGAACCCGACGACCCACGCCGCCCCAATGTTCTTGGGCCCGAGAGCCAGCCACAGGAACAACGGTATGAGGGCGACGCGCGCGAACGTGATGACGTTGGGAAGAGTGAGGATCGCGTCGGAAGGATTCTGAGGTGTGCCGACCGGCGCCGACGGATCCATCTGCGGTTCCACGCGCGCGATGCTAGCAGCGCCGAATAGAGATCACGGTCTTCGCCTTGCCACGCCGTACCACCGGAGCAGAGACTGGTGAGAGTGTCCGCGGTCTCGGTCGCGCAGGGACGCCCGCTGGCCAAGCCGCCGGCGGGCAGCGCGCTGCGCCCGATCCCCGGCGATCCGGGCCCGCCGGTCATCGGCTATACGTTCAAGATCCTGCGTGACCCCCTGGGGATGGGGCGCGAACACTACGACAAATATGGCCCGGTGAACTGGCTGAAGGCGTTCGGCATCACGATGGTAAGTCTCGTCGGGCCCGACGCCTGTTCCGTCGCACTCCTAAACCGCGACAAGGCGTTCTCCAACGGCCGGGGCTGGGGGTACTTCATCGGCCCCTTCTTCAAGAGGGGGTTGATGCTCCTCGACTTCGACGAACACCTGCTTCACCGGCGGATCATGCAGGAGGCCTTCACCAACGAGCGTCTCGCCGGCTATCTCGCGGGGATGAACGAGGGGATCGAGCGCGGCCTCGGCGCATGGCAACCGCGCGAAGGTTTCCTCGTGTTGCCTGCGCTGAAGCAGTTGACGCTAGACGTCGCGACCGAGACGTTCATGGGTGTGGAACTCGACGAGACGGCGGCCCGGATCAACAAGGCCTTCATCGACGCCGTTCGGGCGGGAACCTCGTTCGTGCGATTCTCCGTCCCGGGCGGTCGCTGGGCCAAAGGTCTGCGCGGTCGCCGAGTCCTCGAGCGATTCCTAGGCTCTTACGTTCCCGCGAAACGCGCCGGCGACGGCGAGGATCTCTTTACCGCCCTGTGTCACGTGAAGAGCGAGGAAGGGGACGCCTTCTCGGACGACGACATCATCAACCACATGATTTTCTTGCTAATGGCGGCGCACGATACGTCGAAGATGACGACCACGACGATCATGTACTACCTGGCGAAGAACCCCGAGTGGCAGGACCGCGTGCGCGAGGAGTCGCGCGCCCTCGGGCGGACGCTGTCCATGGAAGATCTCGACCAGCTGACGTCGCTCGATCTGGTCATGAAAGAAGCCCTCCGGCTCGTAGCCCCGGTTCCGGCCCTCGCGCGGAAAACGGTGAAGGACACCGAGGTTCTCGGGCATTTCCTGCCGGCGGGGACGTTCGTGTCCGTCGGTGTGGGCTTCACCCACTACATGCCGGAGTACTGGCCCGAACCGGAGCGCTTCGATCCCGAACGATTCGCCGAGCATCGCCGCGAAGACAAGATCCACCCCCACGCCTGGGAGCCGTTCGGATCGGGCGCGCACAAATGCATCGGCTTGCGCTTCGGGACGATCGAGGTGAAGGCCATCGTCCACCAACTCGTGCAGGGTTTCCGCTGGAGCGTTCCCGACGACTACGAGATGGTCATCGACACCACGTCGCTGCCCGTGCCCGCCGACGGCTTGCCGGTGCGGCTCGAGCGGATCTGAATATTCTCTCCATCCCGTGATTCCGCGGGTACCGCCTCGCGGCTCGACCTAGCGATCGATCGCTGCTCCCCAGATCGACTGGTTCGGAGTCGTCTCGCTACCTGTTGGCTTGGATGCGTGCGGCCATGTGACGTACACGTGTCCTCTCGCAGCGGCGATGCCCGTGTAGTCTCCGAGAAACCCGCAGTCCGACTCAGGGAACAGTAGCGTCGGAAGCGGCTCGGAGGGGCAGAACCCTTGCCGTGGTGAATATTTGAGATCAGATTCCGTCGCGAGCACGAGCTCCCCTCCGAACGTCGCTCCGCCGTCCTCCGACACTACGTAGCGGGTGTCGACGAGGTCCGACCCTTCGGTGCGTGTGAGATACGAGAGATGCACGTAACCGTCGTCGGAGGCGAGTGAGGGAAGGAAGTACGTCCTCCCTGCCTCGCCCGGCGTGACGACCCCCGGGCGGGACCAGGTCGCGCCGCCGTCCGTCGAGCGCGAGACGACGATGTCGTTGGCATCGCCCAAGCGCGACCGTGCGTCGGGCCACGCGACGAATAGCTCGCCCGTCGTTCGGTCGATCGCAGCGGTGTGGTATCCGGCTTCGCGCAGGCCCTCGGGACTGATGCCGAGGAACATGTCGATCGGCACGGGCAAATCGAACGTCTCGCCGCCGTCGTGCGAATTGTGCGACAGCATGGCGGTGTCGAACGACGAGGCCCCTGGATCGACGGTCTGGACGCCGCCGATGACGCTCACGTCTCCGTTCGGATGGACCACTGGGATCGCTCCGAAATCGATCACGTTCGCCGGGTCGCTGACCGACACCGACGCGCTCCAGGTCGCGCCGCGGTCGTCAGAGTGGCTCATGACGATGTGGCTGTAGACAATGCCGCCTGCAACGATGGGCTGGAGCGTGCGGAACTCGGTCCATGCGACGTAGACGCGGCCGAAATGCGAGCTCGTAGGGAAGGTGTCGACCGCCACCCAAGGTTTGTCCAATCGAACGCACGTGTTCTCTTCGACGATGGTGATCGGCTGCAACCAGGTGAGTCCGCCGTCCGGCGACCGCGCGATCTGGATCGCGGCGTGGTCAGACGGGAAGCGGTCGCCGGCACCCGCGGTGACGTACGTGCTTCCGTCGGGCCCGAAGGCGGCAGCTAGATCCCACGTCGCGTCGAACGGGCCCCCGGTGGGGGCGCTGAAGCCAGGCAAGCCACCGCTCACCCAAGTCTTTCCGCCGTCGCGGGAGGCTGCATAACCTCCGGCGAGGATGGCGCGCGCGTGATACACGGCGAGCACATGCTGGGGATTGTTCGGATCCACCGCGACCATCGGTTCGACTGCGGTTCCCTCCGTCGAGCCCGGCCACTCACCGATATCGTCGATGCTGATCCGGCCCACATCGCGCGCAGCCCGGAAGTCCGACGGCGATGCCCCTAGCATGGGCGCAGGTGCAGGCGCTCCCCCAGGTACGCTTGCAGACAGTGGCAGCGTGGGCGCCGGAGGTATTGCATCGCCGGGCGCGCACGCTCGGCAATCATTCGGGTCGGACGAGACATCTCCCGAGACCACCTCATCGTTCACGACGACCACGCCGCAAGGCTGATACAGCGTTCCGCCGGCATACGCCACGATGTGACCATCGGCACCGTCGCACACGGCGAAGCGTCCCGGTGCACCTCCGTCCCAGAAGCCGTTGTAGCCCCCCGCCGCGCACTGTTGCGGAGTAGGGAGGCACCCGTCGTCGCCCGGTGTGCAACTCGATCCGGCGTGTGCTCCTGTGAGACTGAGCGATATCGCGAGAACGGCGAGTGTGCAGACAAAGCGTTCTCTCTGAGGACGTCGCATGTGCTCCCCCGTCCCTCGCGCCGCTCGCGCGGCCTGCATGAACCGTTAGCGACGGTGCGAGCGCAGGTGGCGGCGTCAGAGCGCGTCCGAGAAGTGCTGACATCTGCGCCCGCTAAACCGTTCCTTCAGTCGACCCAGGCGCTGGTACCGGGAGCGGCACGCCTAGCTCAGGCTAAACGCAATCATCGCACCGTTTTGGGACATTCGATAGGGATTGCGAGTGTGACGTTTCGCTCAACTAGTCAGTACTCTTCCGTCGGGACGGGGGTGTCCGGTTTCACGAGATAGTGGACACCTGTCTCAAGACATAGTGGACGCCTACTTCGGGGGTGTCCATGGACCTGGCTCGCTACCTGGTGGACGCGGTCGTGCTGGAGGGACGGAGCTACCGGGAGGTGGCAGCCGCCCACGGAGTCTCCAAGTCGTGGGTGGCCAAGCTGGTGGGCCGATATCGATGCGGTGGCTACCAGGCGATCGTGCTCCGTTCCCGACGACCCCGCACCAGCCCCACTCGCACCCCGGCGGAGCTCGAGGATCAGATCATCCGGCTCCGCAAGCTCCTCAGCGACGATGGCTTCGACGCCGGTCCGCAGACCATCCACCATCATCTGAGCCTGACCAACACCGCCGTGCCGTCGGTGGCGACGATCTGGCGGATCCTGCGCCGCCGAGGTTTCATCACCCCCCAGCCGCAGAAGCGCCCCCGCTCGAGTTGGATCCGCTTCGAAGCCTCTTTGCCCAACGAATGCTGGCAGTCTGACGTCACCCACTGGCGGCTCAAAGACATCACCCAGGTCGAGATCGTGAACTTCATCGACGACTACTCGCGGCTGATCGTCGCCTCGAAGGTCGTTCGGATAACGACCGCACCGGCGGTGCTGCGGATCTTCCACGAGGCCGCGAAAGCCTGGGGATTCCCCGCAGCGATCCTCACCGACAACGGCTGCGTCTACACCGCCGCCCACCGCGGCGGCCGCGCCGCATTAGAGCAAGAACTCGTCGCGCTGGGCATCACGTTCAAACACTCTCGCCCCTACCATCCACAGACCTGCGGCAAAGTCGAACGCTTCCACCAGACCCTCAAGACCTTCCTCGCCAAACAACCATCCGCGAACACGATCGAGATGCTTCAGACGCAGATCGACCGCTTCGTCGCCTACTACAACACCATCCGACCGCACCGAGCCCGCAATCGACTCACCCCTCAAGCCGCGTTCGACGCCCGAGACAAAGCACGACCCGCAGGACCCAAAATCGCCGTCACGCGGGACACCCGCGTGCGGCGCGACATCGTCGACCCCGGCGGCAAGATCACGCTGCGCCACAAATCCAAGCTGCATCACATCGGCGTGAGCCGAGAACACACAGGAAAGCGAGTGATCATTCTCGTCGCCGGCCTCGATGTTCGCGTCCTCTCCGTCGACGGAGAGCTCATCAGAGCGCTCACGCTCGACCCGAGCAAGGACTACCAGCCAACCGGACGCAAGTACTCGCCAAAGGGCAGGAAGCTGGGTCCTAGAAAAAAGAAAACGTCTACGATGTCCTGAGACATCTGTCCACGATGTCTTGCGACATCACACCGTCGGGACGGGGGGATTTGAACCCCCGACCTCTTGACCCCCAGTCAAGCGCGCTAACCAAGCTGCGCCACGTCCCGTGAACTCGAATCTTAGCGTCCTCCCGGCATCCGCCTAGCCCGCTGTCGCACGACGACGCGGATGGGCGTCCCTTCGAAGCCGAAAGAGTCGCGAAGTCGGCGCTCGAGGGCCCGCACGGCTTGATCGGACACCGGCCCGGTCGAGAAGACGACGACCTCCGGAGGTCTGGTGCGCGCCATCGTCGCGTACTTCAGCCGCGTCGGCTTCGTCCCGCGGCTGCTGAGGGGGATCCGGTCGGCGACCTGACCGAGCCAGGCGTTGAGCTTGCCTGTCGGAACGCGCTGTTCCCAGGTCTCGCGCACCTTCCGGATGGCCGGCAAGAGCTTGTCCACTCCCCTCCCCGTCTTCGCCGAGGTCCGCAGCACCGGCGCCCACGCGACGAAACGCAGCCGGTCCTCGACGTCGCGTTCGAGGAAGCCACGCTGCTCCTCGTCGACGAGATCCCACTTGTTGAGCACGACGATCGCGGCGCGGCCCGCTTCGGCGACCCGCTGCGCGATCTTCTGGTCCTGCTCGGTCGGGCCTTCGGATGCATCGATCACGATTACAGCGACGTCCGCTTCATCGACGGCTCGCAGGCTGCGGACGAGCCCGTAGTACTCGGGGCCCGTCGCGGTGCGTACTCGCTTCCGGATCCCTGCGGTGTCGACGAACCGGAACCGCGACCCTTCCGCCTCCACGACCATGTCGATCGCATCGCGTGTCGTGCCCGGCTTTTCGTCGACGATCGTGCGGTCCTCTCCCACAAGCCTGTTGAACAGCGAGGATTTCCCCACGTTCGGCCGCCCGACGATGGCGATGCTCGTCTCCTCGACCCCGGGCTGCTCCGCTGCGTCGACCTGGACGTCGCGCACGTGCGAGACGATGACGTCGAGCAGATCGCCGGATGCCCTGCCGTGGAGCGCGCTCACCGGCAGCGGCAGCCCGAGCCCCAGCCGCTCGAGCTCATGGATCTCCTCTTCCGCTTTCGGGCTGTCGACCTTGTTCGCGGCGAGGATCACGGGGACCGTCGCGCGGCGCAACGTCCGCGCGACGGCCAGATCGTCGGTGGTGGCACCGGTCGTCGCGTCGACCACGAAGACGATGACGTCCGCGGACGCCGCCGCCCGCTCGGCTTGCGCAACGACCTTCGCCGCGATCCCTCGCGCCCGCGGTTCCCACCCGCCGGTGTCGACGACGGTGAAGCTCTGGCCCCCCCAATCGACGGGGAAACCGCGCGGGTCCCGCGTGACGCCCGGTTCCGGATGCTCGATCGCCTCGCGCTTGCCGAGGAACCGGTTGACCAGCGTGGACTTCCCGACGTTCGCGCGCCCGACGACGGCCACGACCGGCCCGCGATCGCGGAGCGATCCCATCCCCCGCTTCGCCGGCGCGTTACCGGGCGCGGGCACTGTTCCTCCGTACAGCCCGGCGGACCGGCTTGTGACCGGCGAGCCGAGCGATCTCCGCGACGACTTGCCGCGGCGATTTCTCGGTCGAGTCGATGACGACGGCGTCTTTCGCGGGAACCAACGGCGAGATGGGCCGGCGCGTGTCCAGCCGGTCCCGGCGGAGCAGCTCCTTCTTGAGGCGTTCGAACGAGACGCGGATCCCCTTCGCGGTGAGTTCCTTGTGGCGGCGGCGCGCTCGTTCCCCCGCGGAGGCGACCAAGAAGACCTTCAGGTCGGCCTCGGGGCAGACGACCGTGCCGATGTCGCGGCCCTCAACGACCATGCCGCCCTTCCCGATCAGCTCCCGCTGCCGCCGGACGAGCTCGCTTCGGACCGCGCGATGCGCCGAGACAGTCGAGACCGCCGCCGATACCTCGGGCGTCCGGATGGCCCGGCCGACGGGCCGGCCGTTCACCATGATCTGGGCTCCCCGGTGCTCGAAGGATGTTTTTCGGGCGAGTGCTGCCAGTGCGCGATCGTCGCGGGGGTCGATCCCCTGGTCGATGGCGGCTTTCGTGAGCACCCGGTACATCGCGCCGGTGTCCAGCCGCCCCAGCCGGAGAGCCCGCGCGACTCCTTTGGCGACGGTGCTCTTACCGCTCCCGGCGGGCCCGTCGATGGCGATGACCAGGGAATCGGGTCTCTTCCGGGGCGCGCGACGGCGCGAGGTGTTCGCAGGCATGGACCTACTCTAACGGCGAGCTCGCTTCGCGCCGGCGCTACCTCTCGGCGAGTCGGTCGAGGTCCTCCCAGAAGCTGGGGTAGGAGATCGCGGCGCTTTCGGCATCCCCGATCGAGGTCTCGCCCTCTGCGCCGAGGGCGGCGACCGCCATGGCCATCGCGATCCGATGGTCGCCGGCCGACTCCACGGCTGCGCTCCGGAGCGCCGCCGGCCCCTTGACCGTCATCCCGTCCGGCCGAACCTCCACGGCTGCGCCCATCGCCGTCAGCGCGGTTGCGAGCGTGGCGATCCGGTCGCTCTCCTTCACTCGGAGCTCGGACGCGTCCGCGATGACCGTCTCCCCCTCGGCGAAGGCCCCGAGGACCCCGACGAGCGGGAGCTCGTCGACCGTCCGCACGACCTCGTCGCCGTCGACGACGACCGGCTTCCGGTCGCCGGCCTTCACGGTGACGTCCCCCCAGGGCTCCCCGCACACCTCCCTTTCGTTGGCGACGGACACGTCGGCGCCGAAGCGGCGGAGCACGTCGAGGATCCCAGTGCGCGTCGGGTTGATCCCGACGGCTTCGACCGTGACCTCGGATCCCGGCAGGATCGCGGCTGCGACCAGCAAGAATGCTGCACTCGATAGATCGCCAGGGACACTGAGCGACGAAGCGTTTCGTATGTTGGTCGCCTTGACGACGAGTCGATCTATCGATTTATCGATAGAGACACCTAGGAACTCGAGCAGGCGTTCCGTGTGGTCACGCGATACGGCCGGCTCCGCGACCGAGGTCTCCCCCGACGCTTGAAGACCGGCCAGAAGGAGGCACGTCTTCACCTGAGCGCTGGCGACCGCTGACCGGAACTCGATCCCCTTCAGGTCGCCCCCTCGGATCTCGAGCGGCAGACGCTCCCCGCCGTCGTTTCCGTCGATGACGGCGCCCATCTCGCGGAGCGGTCCGACGACACGCTGCATCGGGCGTCGACTTAGCGATTTATCTCCTTGTAGCTTTGTCGAAAAAGGTCTGCCTGCAAGGACCCCCATCAGTGTCCGTGCCGTGGTCCCCGAGTTCTGGCAGTCGATCGGCTTTTCAGGGGCTCTGAGGGCCTCCCAGCCGCTGCCTTCTACTAGGATCTCCCACTCTAAGCCTCGAGTAGAGTGTTTTAAAGCTTCAACTTGAGGGTTAGAGCGTCTGATTACGACGCCGAGTCGAGCGAGCGCCTCCTCCGAAGCCGCGACGTCCTCCGAGGACGACAGACCCTCGATCCTGCAGGCTCCCTCCCCTACTCCGCTGAGGAGGAGAGCTCTGTGACTGATCGACTTGTCTCCCGGCACGCGGAGGTGGCCCTGAACACGTCGTGCCGCCGAAACGACTTGTCGACTCATCGCTTCATGAACATAGCGTGGAATCGTCAGGTCGATTCGCAGCGCCGAATGAGCCTCGCCGGCTCTGGCCGATCGATCAATCTGTTCATTCGGCGACTTGTGTAGTGGGCGCTTTAGCGAGAGATCTAGTTGTCGCTCAACCGATTAATCATTGGATCGATTTAGAGCTACAGAGAAGAATCACTTTATTGATTAATCGCTACGTCTCGCTCGTCGATGTCGAGACCAGCGACGCAGCTCCGAGCACTTCAGTCGCTAAGTCGATGAGTTGATAAAGAGATGAGTCGCTCCGTCGGCTTAACGACTTAGAGAGAAAGCGACCTGACGTCATATCCATGTGTCGTCAGGGCAGCGGCAACTTTGGCCGCTTCCTCTGCCCCGACGACCAGCAGCCGCAAGAACCCCCGGCCGCCTTCTTCCGCGTGGCTGATCTGGAGGTCTTCGATGTTGACCCCGAGGTTGCCGACCGTCGTCGTCACCTCGGCAAGGACGCCGGGGCGGTCCGGGATCGGGATGTGAAGCTCGAAGAGCTCCCCAGAGACCCGTTTCCCGGGCAGATCGCGGCGGGCTTCACGCGCCGAAAGGAAGCGTTCCTGCAGGTCAGAGCGCTTGCCGGCCCGAACGAGCTCGCCCAGCTCGAGGAGCCGCTCGGCGAAGGACTGGATGACGGCGGCGATCGCCTCGGCGTTCTCCTCGCAGATGTCGAGCCAGATGTCGGGGTTGCTCGCGGCGACCCGCGTGACGTCTCGGAAACCGCCTGCTGCCAGCGATAACAGGCCGGCATGCTCCTTCCCCCGCTCCCCGGCCAGGTTCATCAATGTGGTTGCCGTGAGATGTGGGAGATGGCTGATGACGGCCATCAATTCGTCGTGCCGAGACGGGTCCAGTGCCATCACCTGAGCCCCGAGCTTCCCTAGAAGCCCGTGCAGAGACCTGTAGGCGGATGTCTCAACGCGTTCCGTCGGCGTCAGGATCCACCAGTTGCCGTCGAAGAGAGACGCCTCGGCCGCTTCGATCCCGTCGTTCTCGGTGCCGGTCATGGGATGCCCGCCGATGAAAGTCGCACCGTCAGGTAGGGACTCCTCGACCTCAACCACTAATCGAGACTTCGTGCTTCCAACATCTGTTATGACCGCGCCGGGTTTCGCCTTCGATGCGGCCAGCAGCGCAAGTCCGGGGATCGTGCGGACCGGTGTTGCGATGAAGACGACGTCGGCTCCTTCAACCGCCGCTTCAGGTGAGGAGACCGAGCTCGTTGCCGCTCCCCTCTCGACCGCCCGCGCCGACCTCATGGGATCGGCGTCGTACGCGACGACCTCTTCGATCTCGCCGAGCTGTCGGAGGGCGAGGCCGATCGATCCTCCGATGAGTCCGGTCCCGAGCAAAGCGACCTTCATCGCTACTGCGGGAGGTCCGTGCGCAGCGGCACGGCGCCCTCGAGGTAGACATGACGGAGCGCCGCGGGCTCTTTATCCGTGTAGAAGTGCAGCAGGACCCTGATGCAGAGCCCAACCGCCCCTTCCACATCCAGCTCGCGGGCGCAGAGAAGCGGGACGTCGCTGAGGCCGATCGAGCGGGCCGCGGCCGCCGGGAACTCGGACCGCACATCGCCGGTCGCGGTGAGGATGATACTGACCAGATCCTCTTTGGCGGCCCCGTTCCGCTCGAGCATGGTCTGCAGGAGCCGGGCCGTCCGCTCGATGACCTGGTCTTTCGTGTCGGTCTCGAGGGTGATGGCGCCCCGGAGGGCGCGGATCCGGTCGCTCATCGCGCCGAAACTATACGGCCGGGAGGGCTAGAGGCCGACGAGCTTATGCAGCTCCCCTACTTCTTGGGGGGTGAGGGCTCGCGTGCCGCCGGCCTTCACGCCGCGGAGGTCCACCGGGCCGAACCTTGTGCGGACGAGGCTGATGACGGGGAACCCGACGGCCTCGAGCATGCGCCGGACCTCGCGTTTCCTGCCCTCGGTCAGAACGAGCTCGACCTGCGTCCGGGCCTTGCCTCGCCGGATGATCCGTGCCGACACGGCTTTGGCCGGACGGTCGTCCAGCTTGATGCCGTCGGTGAGCTTCCGGATGGCGCCGGGCGACACCGCCCCGCGAACCTCGGCGAGATACGTGCGACGGACTTCGTACCGCGGGTGCGTCAGCCGATGTGTCAGCTCCCCGTCGTCTGAAAGAAGGAGCAGTCCTTGGGTGTCGGCGTCGAGCCGGCCGACCGGGTAGACGCGCGCCTTCGATCGAACGAGATCCATCACGGTCGGGCGCCTCTGCGGATCGGTCACGGTCGTCACGTACCCGGCGGGCTTGTTGAGAAGCAGATACGTGCGGCCGGCCCGGACGTGCACGCGGCGCCCGTCGACCTCGATGCGGGCCCGCGCCGGATAGACCCGCATCCCGAGCTCGGTGGCCGGCCGGCCGTCCACCCACACGCGCCCTCCGCGCATCAACTC
>JBASRP010000083.1:0-4559 GCA_049273905.1 Actinomycetota bacterium | reverse complement strand
TTTCAGAATTGACTCTGTCGTCCAGCTACGGCGAAGAGTCGGACGCTGACGATGTACGAGACCTCGACGCCGACCAAAAAGAGGTCTTGCTCGACATCGCCGGATGCACCGACGCGAATTGGACCTTGAACCGCCTGTATCGCGATCGATCCCGCGCCAACAGCCTGCTCGTCGCCGTTTCCCGGTTGGAGCTTCAAGGGTTGGTTGAACGCGAGTGGCACGGAGCCTTCCATCTGACCCGCAAGGGAAGGCGCGTGGCGAGGTCGCTAGACTCGACGCCGTGAGCACCACTGCGCCGACGACGGTCGAGCGGCCGGAAGTTGAAGAGGTCGTCCGGCTCGACAAGCCGTGGCTGTTCGTCGTGTGGAACGATCCGATCAACCTCATGAGCTACGTCACCTACGTCTTCCAGAAGCTGTTCGGGTTCCCGCGGGAAAAGGCGCACAAGCTCATGCTGCAGGTCCACTACGAGGGGCGCGCCATCGTCGCCAGCGGGCCGCGGGAGACGTGCGAGGCGGACGTCTCGCGCCTGCACGCGCACGGGCTCTGGGCGACCCTCTTCAAGGAGGACTGAGTGGCCGCCGCGGGGCCGTTCGCGCGGCGGCGCAAGGGTGGCGTCGACGTCACGCTGACCGAGCCGGAGATCGCCGTCCTTCGCTCAGTCGTCGAGCAGATGGAGATCGTCCTCGTCGCGCCCGAGGAGATCCCGCATGCGCGCCGCCTGTTCCCGCCGGCCTACGAGGACGACGACGAGGCGCAGGCCGAGTTCGCGCGGCTGACGACAGCCGACCTCGCCGACGGGAAGCGCCGGGCGCTCGCGTCGGTCAAAGCGACCCTTGAGCGCGGGGTCACGAAGAAGGACGCCTGGCGCGCGTCGCTCTCACCCGAGGAGGCGGAGGATTGGCTCGCGGTTCTGAACGACACGCGGCTCACCCTCGGGACGCGGCTCGAGGTGACGGAACAAACCTACGACAAGGAGATCGACCCGGCCGATCCGGACGCCGCCGCATCCGAGATCTTCCGCTATCTCGGCTACGTCGAGGACTGGCTCGTCGAGACGCTGATGGGGTAGCGTCCCGCGCACGAGAACCTCAGGAGGTTCATCCATGGCCGTCGAAGACAAAGTGATCATCACCGTCGCCCTCTCGGGCGTGGCCGCGAACCGCAACCAGTGCCCGTACATCCCGTACACGCCGGAGGAGTACGCGGCCGAGGCGAAGCGCTCGTTCGACGAGGGCTGTCGTATGGTTCACATCCACGCGCGCGAGCCCGACGGCACTCCCACGCACCGCGTCGGCGCCTACAAGGACATCCGCGACGCGATCCTGTCGGAGTGCCCCGAGATGATCATCAACTTCTCGACGGGCTCGGTCGGGATCCCCGTCGAGGAGCGCATCGCACACATCCGCGAGCTCAAGCCGGACATCGGCGCGCTCAACATGGGGTCGATGAACTACGCGAAGTACTCCGAGCGCCGCAAGGAGTTCGTCTTCGACATGGTGTTCCAGAA
Organism: Actinomycetota bacterium; assembly: GCA_049273905.1. GTDB lineage: Bacteria > Actinomycetota > AC-67 > AC-67 > AC-67 > JBASRP01. The sequence continues at coordinate 3,049 of JBASRP010000083.1, read as the reverse complement.
CCCGTTCGTCGACATCCTGAAGTTCCTCAACACGATGAACGAGGTCAACGTGAAGCCCGAGCTCGAGTGCTTCGACTCCGGGCACATCGGCAACTGCATCCCGCTGGTCGACATGGGTGTGCTGAAGATGCCGCTCCACTTCTCGCTGATCCACGGCGTTCTGGGCGGCGCGCTGCCGACGGCGCGCTCGCTCGCGTACATGTCGTCGATCCTCCCGCAGCCGAGCGACTGGGAAGTGATCGGTGTGTCGCACGAGCAATGGCTCCTGTGCTCGGCGGCGTGCACTCTCGGCGGGAACGTGCGCGTGGGGTACGAGGACAACTTCTATCTGCCCGACGGTGAGATGGCGAAGAGCAACGGCGAGCTGACGGCCGCGGCGGCACGCATCGCGCGCGACACCGGGCGCGACATCGCGTCGCCGGCGGAGGCGCGCGAGCTGATGGGCCTCCCGCCTCGCCAGGCCTGACGCATGGCCAACGTCGAAGCGGAGATGGTCGCCAACGTCTGGAAGGTCCTCGTGGAGCCGGGCGCGACGGTGGCGGAAGGCGACACGCTCGTGATCCTCGAGTCGATGAAGATGGAGATCCCGGTCGTCGCGCCGCAGGGCGGCACCGTCACGGCGGTCAACGTCGTCGAGGGCGGGGTCGTGCAGGAAGGCGACGTTATCGCCGTCGTGGAATAGGTGCCGGACCTGGTACGCGTCGAGCGCGGCCGCGTCGCGGTCGTCACGCTGAACCGCCCCGAGCGCCGTAACGCGCTGAACCACGAGATGCTCGCGCGCATGCAGGACGCGCTCGAAGGGCTCGAAAAGGATCAGGACGCCCGCTGCATCTTGGTGCGCGGCGAGGGGAGCCACTTCTGCGCGGGCGCCGATTTCGGCGACGTCGCCGCCGGCGCGGCGGAGAGCGCCCGCTACGGCGGCGGCTTCGAAGGTTTGCTGCGCGGGATCGAGGAGCACCCGCTGCCGGTCGTGTGCGAGGTGCAGGGCGCGGCTCTCGGAGCCGGATGCCAGCTGCTCGCCGCGGCCGACCTCGCGGTCGCGGCGGACGACGCCAAGATCGGGATCCCGTCGGCGAAGCTCGGGATCCTGCTCGACCTCGAGAAAGTCGAGCGCATGGTCCGCGTGATCGGCGCCCCGCGGACCCGGGAGATGCTGCTGACCGGCCGAGCCCTCAGCGGCGCCGAGGCCCTGGCCTGGGGCCTGGTCACGAAGTCCGTCAAACCCAAAGACGTCGCGTCCGCGGCGCGCGCGTTGGCCGAAGAAGTGGCCGGCAACGCGCCGCTGTCGGTGCGGGGAAGCAAGGCCGCGATCCGCACCGCCCTTCGCCACCGCGGGCTCGATCGCGCGACCGACTCCGACCTGTTCGCGGCGCACGACGAGGAGGCTCTTAGGGCCTTGACGAGCACCGACGTCCAGGAGGGGCTGGCCGCGATGCGCGAGCGCCGTAAGCCCGACTTCACCGGCGCATAACCGCGACCGGCTCGACGCCGGGCGCCCGTATGCTTGACGGAATATGTCGGTCCTCTCGAGCCTAGCCCGCCGCCACACGTCGCTGTCGGACCGCGAGGTGGAGCACCTCCACCACCTCGTCGCCGACTGGCAGCTGCTCGCGGACCTGAACTTCGCCGACCTTCTCCTGTTCGGCTCGCTGCGCGACCGCGAGGCGTACGTCGTCCTGGCCCAGGTCCGGCCGTACCCGGCGCAGACGCTCTATCAGGAGGACATGGTCGGCCACATCGTCGAGGCGCGCGATCGCGACCGCGTCCGCGTGGCGTTCGCGGAGGAGCGGATCGTCCGCGAGGGCGACCCGGAGTGGCGGGAGGGCACGCCGATCCGTGAGGAGGCGATCCCCGTCCACTTCCGCGACCGCGCGATCGCGGTCGTCAGCGCGGAGCAGAACCTCGCGACGGCGCGCACGCCGTCGCAGCTCGAGCTCTCGTACCTGCAAGCGGCGGCCGACCTCGAGCAGATGATCGCCGACGGCGACTTCCCGTTCCCGACGACCGAGGAACGCGAGATCTCGCCGCGCGTCGGTGACGGCTTCCTACGCCTCGACCCGAACGGCGTCATCGTCTACGCGAGCCCGAACGCGGTCTCGGCGTACCGCCGGCTCGGCGTCACGGCGAACCTGATCGGCGAGCACCTCGGCAAGCTCGATTTCGACGAGACGAACACCCTCGAGGAGCTGCGCCGCGGCCGTCCGGTCGAGGACGAGATCGACGCCAGCGGCGCGTGGGTCTACCGCCGCTTCGTGCCGCTGGTGCACGGCGGGGAGGTTGCCGGCTCGATCGGCGTCTTCCGCGACGTGACCGAACTGAGGCACCGCGATCGCATGCTTCTGCTGAAGGACGCGACCATCCGCGAGATCCACCACCGCGTGAAGAACAACCTCCAGACCGTCGCCTCGCTGCTGCGTATGCAGGGACGGCGGCTCTCGTCGGAAGAGGCGAAGGCCGCGCTCGAGGAGAGCGTGCGCCGCATCTCATCGATCGCGCTTGTGCACGAGACGCTGTCGCAGGACTCGCACGAACGCGTCGACTTCGATCGCGTGGCCGGGCGCGTCGTGCAGATGGTGCAAGAAGGTTTCGTCGCGCCGGAGCGGCCGATGCGGTTCAAGGTCGACGGCTCGGCCGGCGATCTGGCGAGCGAGGTCGCCACGCCCCTTGCGCTGATCGTCGCCGAGCTGATCCAGAACGCGGTCGAGCACGCCGCCCCCGAGGACGGGACGGCACTCCATGTGTCGCTGGAGATGGCTCGGACGCCGTCGCGCGTGCGGCTGGCCGTCGCCGACGATGGGCGCGGGCTGCCGCCGGGGTTCTCGCTCGAGAGTGACGCGAACCTCGGCCTGCAGATCGTGCGGACGCTGGTAGAAAGCGAGCTTGCCGGCACGATCGAGGTCGGCGGCAACGACCCGGGGACGCGCGTCTCGATCGAAGTTCCGCTCGACCGCCGCGGCCCGGCGACGTGACGCTCGTCCTCCTGCACTCGGCGGGGGAGACGCCCGCCGTTTGGGACGACGTGCGCAACTACCTTCGCGGGATCCCGGTG
>JBASRP010000078.1:0-3697 GCA_049273905.1 Actinomycetota bacterium | reverse complement strand
CGAACGCCTCGTGCTTCGAGCGCTTGAAGCGCGCGTCGGATCGTTCCGCGAGTTCGTCGGCCACCATGAAGCCAAGGTTGTGGCGCGTGCGCTCGTATTCGGGGTCGGGGTTGCCGAGCCCGGCTATGAGCGAGAGCTCGGCCACGCGACGGCCGGCCGTTGCCGGGAGGGGCTAGCCCTCCTCGGACTCCCCGCCGCCCTCGGCGGGCGGCGCGGCGCCCTCTTCGCCCTCGGCTCCTTCGGCGGCCGCCGCTGCTTCCTCGCCCTCGGCGAGCTCCGCCTCGGCCGGAACCTCTTCCTCGACCTTGAGGACCTGCGGCACCACGACGCCGAGCACCGCTTCCTCGGGGTTGGTGAGGATCGTGACGCCTTCGGGAATGGCCAGGTCGCCGACGCGCAGCATGTCGCCGATAACCATCCGGGAGACGTCGGCTTCCAGTCGGTCGGGCACGTTCGTCGGCAAGCAGGAGAGGTGCACGCTCCAGATGTGATGCTCGATCACGCCGCCTTCCTTCACACCGGGCGATTCGCCGGTGATGTGGATCGGCACGTCGACCTCGATCGCGACGTCGCGTGCGATCTTGAGGAAGTCCACATGGACGATCGCGCCGCGCAGGGGATCCCGCTGGAGCTCGCGGGCCAAGGTCAGGTGTGTGTCGCCGTCTACCTGGAGGTCGATCAGCACGTTGCGCCCGGCATCGGTCTTGAAGACCTTGGCCAGCGCGATGCGGTCGACGGACAGAGCCAGGGGCTCGAGCCCGCGGCCGTACAGGACGGCGGGAACCTTGCCGGCGGCCCGCAGCTTGCGCGTGACGCCTTTGCCGGTACCGGCCCGGGCCTCGGCCTGAAGTGCTACCTCCATGAGCGGTCTACCTCCACGATCGAGCGGCGCCGCATTCTACCAGCGGCCTTGCGGACCGGTTTTCCAGGCTGTGAAGCCTTTCACATCAGAGCAAGTGATGCGGACCACAGACAGTAAGGGACGATCCGTTGCATCGTGGAAATCGCAGTACGAGCGGTGGTCGCTCTCACCTGCGAGGGGATGCGACGAGCCCGGCCGATAGGCCGGGCTCGACCCTTTCGGAGTTAGTTCTCTCCGTGGAAGATCTCGGAGACGCTCTCGTCGGAGAAGACGGCCTGGACCGTCGAGGCGATGATCGGAGCGATCGACAGGACCGTGATGCTGTCGATCCGGCGGTCCTGCGGGATCGGCAGGGTGTTGGTCAGAACGACTTCCTTGAGGGGCGCGTTCTTGATGCGGTCGATCGCCGGGTCGCTCAGGATCCCGTGCGTCGCGCACGCGTAGACCTCTTCGGCCCCGAAGTCCATCAGCACCTGGGCGCCCCCGGTGATGGTCCCGGCGGTGTCGATCATGTCGTCGACGAGGATGCAGCGGCGGCCGCGCACCTCACCGACGACCTCGAGGGTCTCGGAAACGTTGCGCTGGTCGGGGCGCCGGCGCTTGTGGAGGATCGCCAGCGGCGCGTGCAGCCGCCCGGCGAACTTCTCGGCGACGCGCACGCGACCGGCGTCCGGCGACACGACGACGAGGTCCTCGTACTTGCCGCCGAGGTAGTCCGCGAGCAGCGGCAGCGCGGTCAGGTGATCGACGGGCTTGTCGAAGAAGCCCTGGATCTGGCTCGTGTGCAAGTCGACCGTGAGGACGCGGTCTGCGCCGGCGACCGTCAAGAGGTCGGCGACGAGGCGGCTCGTGATCGGCTCGCGGCCTCGTGTCTTCTTGTCCTGCCGCGAGTAGCCGTAGAACGGGATCACCGCGCTGATCCGCTTGGCCGACGCGCGTTTCGCGGCGTCGATCATGATCAGCTGCTCCATGATCATCTTGTTGATCGGGTCCGAGTGGCTCTGGAAGACGAAAACGTCCGCGCCGCGCACGTTCTCTTCGAAGCGGAAGTAGATCTCGCCGTTCGCGAAGTCGGCGATCTCGACCTCGGCGCACGTGATCCCGAGGTTCTTGGCGATCTCGTCGGCGAGCTCCGAGTTCGAGCGCCCCGCCGCGAAAACCAGCCGCTTCTTTGTGCCGATCTCCAGCCCACTCACGTCTTGTGGCCCCCCTTAGGCTTCGGCTTGCGTTTCCGCACCGTTCGCGCCGGCGCGCCGATCGCGACTTCGCCCGGCGGGATGTCCCTGCTGACCACCGACCCTGCGCCGGTGACGGCCCCGTCCCCCACGGTGACCGGCGCTACGAGCATCGTATCGCTTCCGATGAGCACGTCGTCCCCGATAACCGTCTTCGATTTCTTCCCGGTCTCGCCGTCGTAGTTGCACGTGATGGTGCCGGCGCCGATGTTCACGTTCTCACCGATCTCGGCGTCGCCCACGTACGACAGGTGGGGCACCTTGCTGCCTTTTCCGATCGTGCTCTTCTTGATCTCGACGTAGGTGCCGGCCTTGGCGCCTTCCTTCAGAACGGCGCCGGGCCGGAGGTAGGTGAAAGGACCAACCTGCGCGCGCGCCCCGATCGTCGCCTGGTTGCCGACCGTGTTGATGACGGTCGCCTCGTCGCCCACCGTCGTGTCGACGAGCTTCACGTTCGGCCCGAGCTCAGCTCCCGCGCCAACGCTCGTCGCGCCGTGGAGATGGGTCAGAGGATGGATGACCGTGTCGCGGCCGATCGTGACGCCGGCGTCGATGAACGTCGTGGCCGGGTCGATGATGGTGACGCCCTCGAGCATGTGCTGCTCGGCGATACGGCGGCGCATCAGCGCCGAGACGTCGGCGAGCTGGACGCGCGAGTTCACGCCGAGTACCTCGGTGGGGTTGGTCGTCTTGACGGCCTCGACGGTCTCGCCTTTGTCGCGCAGCACCGCGACGACGTCGGTCAGATAGAACTCCTTCTGGGCGTTGGCGCGGTCGATCTTGGTCAGCGCCGACCGCAAGGCCGCGCGGTCGAACACCCAGACGCTGGTGTTCGCTTCGGCGATCATCTTCTCATCCGGCGTGGCGTCGGTCTCCTCGACGATGCGTTCGACACGGCCCTGCGCGTCGCGGATGACGCGGCCGTAGCCGGTCGGGTTGTCGAGGTCCGCGGTGAGCATGGTCGCGGCAGCTTTCGTGGTGCGGTGATGCTCGATGAGAGACTGCAGCGTCTCGCTCGTGAGGAGCGGAGAGTCGCCGGGCACAACGAGCACGTCGCCGCTGAATTTGCCCAGGGCGTCGTCGCCCACGCGGGCGGCGTCGGCGGTGCCGAGCTGCTTCTCCTGGAGCGCGACGGTGAGCTTCGTGTCGGTGAGCTGTTTGGACGCCGCTTTGACCTCGTCGCCTCCACGGCTGATCACGAGGACCGTCTTCGTCGCACCGAGCGGCTCGAGCGCTGTGAGCACGTAGCCGACGAGCGGCCGCCCGCACAGCGCGTGGAGCACCTTGGGTGTGGAGGACTTGAAGCGCTTGCCCTCGCCCGCGGCGAGGACGACGGCCGCGAGGCGGGGCGTGCTCACCTCGCGACCCGCCGTTGTCGTGCGAGCGACGGACGGTTCGGCGTCAGGACCCGGGTGGCTGGGGCGCCTGGATTCGAACCAGGACCGGACGGCTCCAAAGACCGCCGTGCTGCCGTTACACCACGCCCCAAGGACATCTCGATCCCTTCGTTTCCGCTGCTCGTACGGCTGAGCGGTGCGGTCGCATCAGATTGTAAGCGACCCCTTCTGTGTGGCCGTACGGCCCTATGGGCGGCCCGGTT
>JBASRP010000076.1:0-19172 GCA_049273905.1 Actinomycetota bacterium | reverse complement strand
GCCCGAGCGCACGATCGCGCTCGAGGCGATCTCCGCGGCGCTGAACGACGCCGGGATCTCGCCGCGCGACGTCGACGGGTTGGTGAAGTTCTCGCTCGAGAACACGATGGAGGTCGAGATCTGCCGGAACCTCGGCATCCCGAACCTCACCTACTTCGGCGACGTCGCCTACGGCGGCGGCGCGGGGTGCGGTGCTGTCGGACACGCGGCGATGGCGATCGCCGCCGGCGTCGCCGAGACGGTCGTGGTGTGGCGTGCGCGCAACCGCGGATCGGGTGGTCGTCCGTGGGCGACGCGGGGAACGAACCGCGTCGGCGGTGAGTTCGCGTGGTTCCTGCCGTGGGGCCTCTCGCGGCCGGTCGATCAGATCGCGATGCTGACGCGCCGGCACATGCACGAGTTCGGCTCGACGCAGGAACAACTCGGCGCGGTCGCGACGGCGTTCCGCGAGCACGCGCAAAAGAACCCGAACGCGATGATGCAGAAGCCGATGACCTTGGAGGACTACCTCGCGGCACGCTGGGTGTCCGAGCCTCTGCGCCTGTTCGACTGCTGTCTGGAGTCCGACGGCGCGCTGGCGCTCGTGATGACGACGCCTGAGCGCGCGCACGACCTGAAGCAGCCCTCGGTTCTGGTGCGGGCGGCGTCGCAAGGCATCGGGCCCGATCACCTCGTGATGGCGAACTACTTCACGCCGACGCCGATGGAGACGCCGGCGAAGTTCGCCGCGCAGGAGCTATGGCGGCTCGCCGAGATGAGCGCATCGGACATCGACTGCGCGCAGTTCTACGACGCGTTCTCGCCGCTGGTCGTGATCTCGCTCGAGGAGTACGGCTTCTGCAAGCCGGGGGACGGCGGCCCGTTCGCGGCCGAGGGCAACCTGCGTCTCGGCGGCGCGCTGCCGTCGAACACGAGCGGCGGGTCACTGTCGGAGGCCTACGTGCACGGCATGAACCTGATCCTCGAGGGCGTGCGGCAGATCCGCGGCACCTCCACGTCTCAGGTCGACAACTGCGAGACGGTCCTCGTGACGAGCGGCAACGGCGTACCGACCTCGTCCTTGATCCTGAGGAAGTCATGACGCCACCATCGCGTCCCGTCCCCGAACCCGACGACGCAACCACGCCGTTCTGGGAGGCCGCCGCACGCCACGAACTCGTCTTGCAAACGTGTTCGTCGTGCGGCGCGGTGCGACATCCGCCGCGGCCGGTCTGCCCCGCGTGCCTGTCGTGGGAAAGCGAGTGGAAGCAGGCGTCGGGGCGCGGCCGCGTGTGGTCGTGGGTCGTCGCGCACCCGCCGGTGCTCCCGGCGTTTGCGGACAAGGCGCCGTACAACGTCGTCGTGGTCGAGCTCGACGAGGGTGTACGGATGGTCGGCAATCTGATGGACGTCGCCAAGGACGACATCCACGAGGGGATGGCGGTCGAGATCGCGTGGGAGGATGTCGAGGACGGAGTCACACTCCCCCAGTGGAGGCCGGCGTGATGGCGGAAGACTGGTCGACAAGGATCCTGGGTCCGACCGACGGCGATCAGGGCTGGCTCGCATCGATCGGCGTTCGCTTCATGGTTTCCGGCGAACGATCAGGTGGTGGCTTCTGTCTCGTCGAGCACCCGATGCCCCCGAAAGCACTGGGCGCGCCACTTCACCGTCACAACCGGGAAGATGAGTACAGCTTCGTCATCGAGGGTCGAGTCGGCGCGCTCCTCGGCGACGACGTCGTCTTCGCAGAGGCGGGAGACTTCGTTTTCAAGCCACGAGACGAGTGGCACACATTCTGGAACGCCGGCGACGAGCCTGCTCGGATACTCGAGATCATCTCACCGGCAGGTTTCGAGCGGTACTTCGGGGAGATGATCGCTCTCCCTCCCGACGCCGCCCCCGCGGACCGAGCCGCGATCGCCGCGCGGTACGAGCTGGACGTCGATCCCACGAGCATCCCTCGTCTCGTGCAGGAACATGGCTTGCGGTGGGGACGGGAGGGTTGATGCCGCGCGAGCCCGAGACCGACCTCGGCTTCTTCTTCCACCCGCGCACGATCGCGGTGATCGGCGCGACCGACGACAAGCGCAAGCCGGGCTACGCGCTGCTGAAGAAGGTGAAGGCTCGCGCCGAGCGCGATGGCGCCACCGTCTACGGCGTGAACCCGCGCCTCACCGACATCGAGGGGATCCGGTGCTTCCCTGCCTTGAGCGACGTGCCCGGCGAGATCGACGTCGCCGTGATCATGATCGGCGACGCCGAGAAGGGCCTGCGCGACGTCGTCGCGAAGGGCGCCAAATTCGCGATCATCTTCACCGCCGGTTTCCGCGAGGTCGGCGAGGAAGGAGCGAAGCGCGAAGAGGAGCTCGCCAAGATCGCGCGCGACGGCGGCGTGCGGCTGTTCGGTCCGAACACGAACGTCAACGCGTTCGAGATGTTCCCTGAGACCGACGGCAAGAAGCTCGCGCTCGTCACACAGTCGGGTCATCAGGGCCGGCCGATCGCGCAAGGCGTCGAGCTCGGCATCGGCGTGAAGTACTGGGCTCCGACGGGCAACGAGGCAGACCTCGAGTTCGCCGACTTCGTGGAGTACTTCGTCGACATCCCGGACGTCTCGGTTGTCGCCGCGTACATCGAAGGCTTCAAGTCGATCCCGCGCTTGCGCCAAGCCGCCGAGAAAGCGGCGCGCGCCGCCAAGCCGATCGTGATGGTGAAGATCGGACGGACCGAGGCCGGGCAGCGCATGGCGATGGCGCACACCGGCCACCTCACCGGATCGGATGCGGCGACGAACGCCTTCTTCCGCCAGTACGGGATCGTGCGCGTGGACGACCTCGACGAGCTGCTCGAGACCTCGGCCCTGTTCACCCGGCTGCCGCGCCCGAACGGCGAAGGCCTCTGCGTATACGCGATCTCCGGCGGCACCGGCGCGCACATGGCCGATCTGTGCGCCTGGGGCGGACTAACGTTGCCGACGCTGACCGAGGAGTCCCAGCAGAAACTGCGCGAGGCGATCCCCGACTACCTCACCGTCTCGAACCCGGTCGACAACGGCGCGCAGGTCGTGCGCAAGGGTGGACTCAACAAGCAGTGCATCGACATCTGCCTCGACGACCCGAACGTCGACATCCTCGTCTGCCCGATCACCGGGATCCTGCCCTCGATGTCGAAAGTCGTCGCCGGCGACATCGTCGACGCCTACAAGGAAGCGAAGAAGCCGGTGATCGTGATCTGGGGCTCGCCGGTCACCGACGAAGAGGGCTACCGCATCCTCGTCGACGGCGGCGTCCCGATGTTCCGCTCCTTCCGCTCGTTCGTGGTGGGGTTGCGACGGTACCTCGACTACTGGCGGTTCCTCGAGCGGTTCGAGGAGCGGCCGATCCCGGAGCCGCGCGTGCCGAGCGGTTTCGAGACGATGCTCGCCGGTTCCGGCGCTCTCTCCGAGTACGACTCGTCGTCGCTCGCCGCGCAGTACGGCGTCCCGTTCGCGTTCTCGGCGCTGTGCCAAACCGAGGACCAAGCCGTCGAGGCGGCGGCGAAGATCGGTGAGAAGGTCGTGATGAAGGCGTGCGGGTCCGGGATCCTCCACAAGACCGACGCCGGCCTGGTGCGGATCGGCGTCCCGCAGTCCGAGGTCGCGGTGACCTTCCGCGAACTCGACGCGGGCGGCCGCGCGCACGCCGGCGACGCCGGCTACGACGGAGTGCTGGTCCAGGACATGGTGGGCGAGGGCGAGGAAGTCATCGTCGGCTTCTCCGACGACCCGCAGTACGGCCCCGTCGTCCTCTTCGGTCTGGGTGGCGTTTTTGTCGAGGTGCTCAAGGACGTGGCGCTGCGTGTCGCGCCGCTCACGCGCGCGGACGCGGAGGAGATGATTCGCGCCGTGAAAGGCTTCCCGCTCCTCGACGGTGCCCGCGGGCGCCCGAAGGCCGACGTCGACGCCCTCGCCGACCTCATCCTCAACGTCTCGAGGATGGCGACTGAGCTGCGCGGTCGCTTGAGCGAGTTCGACCTGAATCCCGTGCGCGTGAAGCCGGTCGGCCAAGGCGTCGTCGCCCTAGACGCACTCGTCGTTCGCAAGGAGTCGTGAGAGAACACCGGTTCACGCTCGAGATCCCACACCCCGTCGAGAAGGTGTGGGCGCTCTTCCAGCGCTACGACCTCTGGACGCAGTACGCGCCGATGGTCGTCGACGTGCAGGTCATCCATCCCGGTGACGCCAACGGCAACGGGTTGCTTCGGCGCGTCATCTACAAGATGCCGTTCGGGCGGCGCGGGTCGGCGCTCGAGCTCGTGACCGACGTCAAGGAGAACAGCGGCTACACCTACACGATGATCTCGCGCCGGCCCGGCAACGATCAGACGGGCCGCGTCACGCTCGAGCCGATCAGCGCCGACAAGACACGCCTCCGGTTCGAGGAGCGCTACAACCTCAACGGCCCGATCCTCAAGCTCTTCGAGGCGCAGATCTACCGCTTCATCAACAAACAGAACGAAGACTCGATGCGCCGGGCCTCGGAATGGCTTTCGAAGCACCCTGAGTTCCATAGTTAGGCGCTCCGCCCGCCGACCCGGAGGTCCAATGTCGTTCGTCCAGATCGCCAAGCCGCGCGACGGCGTCACGCTGGTCACGCTCAACCGGCCGGAGCGCATGAACGCGATGGCGTTCGACGTGATGATCCCGTTCCGCGAGGCGCTAGAGAAGATAAGCGTCGACAACGACACCCGCGTCGTCGTCGTCACCGGCGCCGGCGGCGCGTTCTGTGCGGGGGCCGACCTCGAGGACCCCGGCATGGTCCCGAACATCAACGACCTCACGGTTACGACGATCGCGCACCGCGCGATGGAACTCCTCGACGACGTCATCGTCGCGATCCGCAAGATGCACCAGCCGGTGATCGCGGCGGTGAACGGCCCGGCGATCGGCGGCGGCCTGTGCCTCGCGCTGGCGTGCGACATCCGGATCGCGTCGACCGCCGCCTTCTTCCGCGCGGCCGGGATCAACAACGGCCTCACGGCCAGCGAGCTCGGCCTGAGCTACCTGCTCCCCCGCGCGATCGGCTCGTCTCGCGCGTTCGACATCATGCTGACGGGCCGGGATGTCGACGCGGCGGAAGCCGAACGCATCGGCTTGGTCTCACGCGTGGCCGAGCCCGGCGCTCTCCTCGACGACTGCTACGGCACCGCCGACCGCATCATCGGCTTCAGCCGCATCGGCATCGAGCTCACGAAGCGCATGCTGTGGTCGAGCTTCGAAGCCGGCAGCCTCGCCGCGCACATGGACCACGAGGGAACCGCACAGCTCTACGTCCGGCTGACGACGCAGAACTTCGAAGAGTCCATCCGCGCCCGCAAGGAGAAGCGCCCGCCGATCTTCCGCGACTAGTGCTCCGACCAGGCCTTTTGCTGCAAAACGAGAACGTGTTCTAGCATCGACTCGTGAACGTCGACCTCAGCAACCCAGACACCTTTTCCGACGGCGCGCCGCACGAGCTCTTCGCGTGGCTCCGCGATCACGACCCGCTCCATTTCCAAGAGGAGAAGCGCCGTCCCGGCTTCTACTGCATCACGCGCTACGCGGATGTCGTGAAGGCGTCGAAGGATTTCCGCCACTTCGGATCCAAGCCGAGCACGTTCGACACCAAGGACCCGCCGGACGCGGGCATCGACCTGATGATGATCAACATGGATCCGCCGCAGCACACTCGGCTGCGGCAGATCGTCAGCGCGGGGTTCCATCCCCGGATCATCGCGTACCTCGAGCACGCGATCCGCGACATCGTGATCAACGTCCTCGACAAGGTCGGCCCGAAGGGCGAGTGCGACTTCGTCACCGAGATCTCGGCGGAGCTTCCGATGGCCGTGATCTGCGAGCTCGCCGGCGTGCCGAAGGAAGACCAGCACAAGATCTTTACGTGGACGAACACGATGATCGCGCGCGGCGAGGATCCCGAGTACTCACCGTCGATCGAACACGCGCTGAACGCGTTCATGGAGATCCAGAAGTACGCCGCCGAGCTCACCGCGAAGCGGCGAGAGAACCCCGGCGACGACCTCGTTTCGGCGATCGTCACCGCCGAGCCCGACGGCGAACCGCTCACCGACTTCGAGCACGCGATGTTCTTCATCATGATGATGGCCGCCGGCAACGAGACGACGCGCAACCTCGTGAGCGGCGGGATGCTCGCGCTGATCCAGCACCCTGACCAGCGGCAGTTGCTGCGCGACAACCCCGACCTGTTCCCGAAGGCCGTCGAGGAGATGCTGCGCTGGGTGACGCCGGTCCACCACTTCATTCGCACGCTGCAGGACGACATCGAGCTGCACGGGAAGACGCTCAAGGCCGGTGAGAAGATCGCGCTGTGGTATCCGAGCGCGAACCGCGACCCGTCGGTCTTCGCGAACCCCAACACGTTCGACATCACCCGCGATCCGAACCCGCACGTGACCTTCGGTGGCGGCGGCCCGCACTTCTGTCTGGGTTTCTCGTTGGCTCAGCTCGAGATCAAGGTCCTCTTCGAAGAGGTCCTCGCGCGCCTGCCCGACATGGAGCTGAACGGCCCGGTCGAACGCATGCGCTCGAACTTCATCAACGGCATCCGGCACATGCCAGTGACCTACACGCCGAACTAGCTTTCAGCTGAGGTTCTCGGGCGGGACGTCGAAGTACTCCTGGTAGCGCTTCGTGCGCGCGCGCACCGCGGCTTCGTCCAGCCCCGTGTCTGCGAACGTGTAGTGGTGACCGCCGTGTTTCTCGGATGGGTTCTCAGCGAGGAACGCGCGCATGCGTTGCTCGGCGTCGTCGGTGAGGTCCAGCCCGAAGGAATCGTAGATCCCGCGAATCGTTCCGAACGGGTCGGCCAGGAAGTCGCGGAAGTGAACGTCGACGACTTGGTCCTTCGGGATGGTGCCGTCCTCGCGCGCGTCTACCGACCGGTCCATCGCTGCCACGATGTAGCCGACCCACTCCTCCGCGATGTCTCGCACGTCGATATCGTCGCTCGCCAGTTTGCGCAGTGTCGTCATGAGCGACGACAGGCTCGCGGTGACGCGCAGCGGATCTCTATGGGTCTGCACGAGGAGCGCGTCGGGGTACTCGGCGAGGAGCGCTGGCAAGCACCACTGGTGCGCCGGCGACTTCAACACCCACCGGTTGCGCTGATGCTTCGACTGGAGCAGTTGGAGGTACAACCGGTGCCAGCGGTACGCGGGCGCCATGTCCGCCTGGTCGACTAACCAGCGCGAGTACGACCGCACGCGGTACTGCGTGCTGAAGATCAGGCTCCGGAAGTCCTGCCCCGTGATGCGCACGCACTCCTGCGCCAGACGTGCGCCGAGCGGGTGCATCCCCATGAAGCCCGGCATGATCTGCTCGACCATGTCCAGCTGCGCCTGGACCTCGTCGATGCGCGGGTCGATGTCGTAGGTCGCCGCCTCGGGCGGCGGGAGCGGGCGGTCGACCTCCCACGTGAGCGGCGCGCGGTTCGCCGGATCCTGAGCGAGAAGGTCGTAGAGGATCGTCGTGCCCGTGCGCGGCTGGCCGATCACGACGATCGGGCGCGTGATCGGCGCGCGCGCGATCTCGGGATGCTGCCGGTGGTACTCCACCACACCGAGCCGGGTCGAGAGGTACATCACGATCTCGCCGGCGGCGATCACCTTCCCCATATCGGTGAGGCGCGCGTCCGCGTGGAACGAGGCGATGAGGCGCTCGAGGCCTTCCTGCCACGTGTCCTCGCCGAGGTCATTCAGCGCGGTGGTCTCGCGCGCGAGCGCGACGAGTTTGTCGGCGTCGAGCGTGAGATCCATCGTCAGTTCTCCTCGACCAGGACGCAGCGCGTGCCGCTGTAGATCGTCGGCATGCACTTGTTGCAGTGGATGCAGATGCCCTCGGTCTGCGCGCCCTTCTGCATCTTCTCGACAAGGTCCGGTTCGCGCAGCAAGGCGCGTGCCATGGCGACGAAGGTGAAGCCGTCGGCGAGTCCGCGGTTGATCGTGTCGAGGTTGTTGATCCCGCCGAGCAAGATCAGCGGCATATCGAGCGCGTCGCGGAACTGGCGCGCGAACGGGAGGAAGTACGCCTCCTCGAACGGATACGACTTGAACATCACGCGGCCGAAGACCTTGAAGCCGAGGCGCATGATCGGAGGGAGCGTGGCGCCGAACTCCTGGAGTGGGACGTCCCCACGGAACAGGTACATCGGGTTCGACAGGGAGCTTCCGCCGGTCAGTTCGAGGGCGTCGAGGAAGCCGTCGGACTGGAGCATCTTCGCGACTTCGATGCTTTCGTCGATCCAGAGGCCGCCACGGACGCCGTCGGCCATGTTGAGCTTCGCGGTGAGCGCGACGCGGTCGCCGGCCGACTCTCGTACGGCGCGCACAACCGCGCGTGGGAACCGCGTTCTGTTTTCCAACGAAACGCCGTAGGCGTCTTTCCGTTTGTTGAGTTTCGGGCTGAGGAAGGCGCTCAGCAGGTAGTTGTGGCCCAGGTGGATCTCGAGGGCGTCGAAGCCGCTCTCGACGGCAACCCGCGCACCGCGCGCGAAGTCGTCGGTGACGCGCTGGATGTCGTCGTCACTCGCGGGTTTCGTGAAGCGCATCCACGGCGTGAGGATGCGAGAGGGCGCCAGCGCGGGGTGCCTCGTTCCGGCCGGTGCGGCGACCGGACCAGCGTGCCCGATCTGCGCGCAGGCCGCAGCGCCCTCGTCATGGATGGCGTCGGTGAGGCGCCGCAGGCCGGGGATCGCATCGTCGCGCAGCTCGATCTGGCGGCCGTCGGTACCGCCGTCCGGAGAAACCGCGCAGTACGCGACCGTCGACATCCCGACGCCGCCGGCCGCGACTTGGCGATGGAACGCGATGAGCTTGTCGGTGACGACCTTGCGCGGGGACATGCCCTCGAACGTCGCGGCCTTGATGATGCGGTTCCGTAGCGTGATCGGCCCGAGCTTCGCGGGGGCGAATGGGTCGATCGCGGCCAGCATCGGCCGTATTAGACACCCGTCGCCCGCGGAAAGTCAGTCCGCGGTCATGTCCGCGGCGACGATCTCGAGGCGGCCCGCAAGCACGCCAAATACGAGAGCGACCAATGAGACGCACAGGGTTGCGAAGAAAAGGATCGAGGGGTAGTTGCCTCCGGCGAGCCGGATCGCGATGTTCGCGAAGCCCGTCTGCGACCCGACCCCGATCGCCGACTGCGTCGTCTTCGAATAGCGAAGGGCCCGGCCGCAGCGGGGACACGGATGGATCCTCCTGCGGAAGAAAGGGCTCAACCAATACCGGTGCTCGGCGAGCCGGACTCGATAACCACAACTGGGGCAGCTTGCCGGCTTCAGCGCGTGGCCCCCCGGCCGTCCGTCTTGGTCTGCGACGAGTTCGTGCTTCGCCTGATCGTCTCGGCCAGGGCGCCGGCGGTGGCGATGAGCGCGGCGCCCGTCGTCATCGACTCACCGACGCCGGTCGCCGGGAGCTCTTCGGACGCGGTTTGTTTTCGTCCGAGGACCGACGGCTTCTTCGGGGTTCCCACGAGAGCGCGCGTGTTGCGCAGCGCCGTCGCCATGATCGTCAGTGTCGGATTGTGCGCGCCCGACGTCGGGAAAACGCTCCCGTCGGCGACGAGCACATTGTCGAGCGCGTGCAGGCGGCCGTGCGCGTTCGTCACGCTCGTCTTCGGGTCTGTGCCCATGCGCAAGCCGCCCATGATGTGCTTGCCGTCGGGGACGTCGCCGGCGGCGACGGGGAAGCGGTCGCTCGACGTCTCGGGAACGGCGGCGGACGCGTCGGCACCGGCCAGCTTCAGCATCGCGGTGATCAGCGGGATGTAGAAGGTCTGCGCGGCGATCTCGTGCGCGTGCGGCGCGTAGGTGATCCGCGCGGACGCGAAGCCGCGCGCGTCCTTGACCGTCGGGTCGAGGTCCACGGCGTTCGTCGCCTGCGCGAGGTCCTCGCCGATCATCTCCAGGCCGAAGAAGCGATCGCGCAGCACGCTCGCGCGCATCAACTGCTTGAAGATGCGGCCGAACGGCTTGTTGGGCGACACGATCGGGAGGATCGTGCCGCGGTAGATCTCTGCCTCGCCCATCGGGTCCTGCGTGCCGCCGAGCTCGAGCACCCCGCCGCGGATGTACGGCAGGCCGTTCGCCGCCGCGAAGAGTCGCGCGCCGGGGAAGTCGGGGTCTGCGAAGTCGTCGACCGCGTGCGACGTCGAGCGGCCGCGGTACGCGTGCATGCGCTCGCGCAAGAAGATCGCGAACCCGGCCGTGAACCAGTGGAACATGAGGTACTTCCCGATCTGCGCGTTCGGGTCGGGGATCTGCGACAAGAGCGCGAGGCGGTTCGACTCGATCGTCGAGCCGGCCAGCACGACCACGTCCGCGCGCTCCGTGCGCGTCTTCCCGTCGGGGCCGACGTACGAGACGCCGGTCGCGCGTCCGCCCTTGTGCTCGATCTTGTAGACGAACGTCTCCGCACGCAGCTCCGCGCCGGCGAGCAGCGCGCGCCGCAGCGGAGCCAGCGCACCCACGCGCGCGTGGATCGGGCAGCCGTAGTGACTACAGAACCCGCAGTTGTTGCACGCTGGCCGGCCTTGATAGCTCTGCGAGTTGATCGCCATGGGCACGGGGTATGGATGCAGGCCCATCAGGCTTGCGCCTTGCGCGGCGACCATCGACGAGTACTGCGGTGGGCCCGGCGGCATCGGCAGCGGCCCAGAGCGCGGCGCGTGCGCCAGCGTCACCGGCGCCAGCTGATCGACGTCGCCGGCCACGCCGATCAGGTGCTCGATCTCGTCGTAGAACGGCGCGATCTCTTGGTACGTGAACGGCCAGTCCTGCACGTCCGCGCCGTCGACCGGCCCGAGCATCGTCAGCTTCTTGAAGTCGATGTCCCAGAGGCGCGGCGTCTTCGCGTCCCAGTGCACGGTGCCTCCGCCGACCGTCGACGGGAGGTCGTTGACGCTCCCGACGTGGAACGGCTCCTCGTCCGCGGGGCTGCGCCGGTACGTGCGCGGCTCGGCCTCCGGGTCGGGCTCCTCGAACGGGCGGATCCCGGCCTTCAGCTCGTCGTTGGCGAACAGAGTCTTCGGCGTCGGGCTGGTGAGGTCGCGGAAGTAGTTGCGGCCCTTCTCGAGGATGACGACGTCGTAGCCAGCTTCCGCGAGCACCATCGCCGCCGTGCTGCCGCCGGCGCCGGATCCGATGACGATCGCCTTACCGGCCACCGCGTCTCCTCGCGGCGATCGCGACGGCCGCCGCGTCGAAATTCGCGATCACGGCGGCGATGAGCACGTCGGGCACGAGCGGGTCGATGCCGTCCGATTCGCCGACCTCGGCCGGCGTGTAGCCCCGCGGTTGCGAGTCGCCCTTCCACTCGATCTCTTTCCAGCCGACCAAGTCCTCGTTCCCGCCGTACTCCGGAGCGGACAGGAAACCTTCGATCGTGTGCGTGAACAGAACGTCGAGGAATCCGCCGGCGCCGCCGAGGATCTGGTCCTTCTGGTTCGGCGACGCCGCGGTGAAGTCGCCGCCCGCGGCCGCGTCGAGGCCGGCGATCCCGTCGCGGTACGTGACGTGGAGGCCGGCGATGCGCTTGCGCCAGATCTTGTCTTGTAACGCAGACAGCGGAACGAAGTCCTCCATGTAGTTCTCGTCGCCGCCGTTGCGATCGCTCCACGGGCCGCCGGCGAAGATCCGCGGCGGCGACACCACGAACGCGCCGAGCAGAACGTCGATGTAGCGGACGACGTTCGCCTCGCGCGCGCCCGCGTGCCCGACCTCGAGCGGGTCGTCGTCCGGACCGGGGATCAGCCGCGCCGTCGCCTCGCGGACGACGTCGGCCTGGTGCGCGTCGAAGAACACGAAGCCTTGCGACGCGGGCGCTGCCATCGCCTGCGCCAGCCAGCCCTTCGGCAAGGCGGCGGCCAAGGGCAGCAGTCCGGCGGCTTGCAGGAAGCGTCTGCGGGAGAGCTCGGGCATGAGAGCCTTATTCGACGCGGCCGGGAAGGGTCCCTCGCCGCTTCCGGATTGTCAGGTCTCGACGGCGAACGAGACGCAGGTGTCGCGGATGTGCGGCAGCACCTTGAGGAACTCGCGCCGGCCCGGCTCGCCCTTGTGGGGGATCTCGTGGCCTTTCGCGATCCGGAAACTCCGGAACGCCACGCCCACCATGTCCAGCAGGTGCAAGCAGCCCTCCGAGCGCGGCACGGCCTCGCGGTACACGGCCTTGGGCGCGAAGACGTTCAAGCCGGCGAGGCCGGCCAGCGACTCCACCGCCCGCGGGCACGTGTCGTAGGGGTGCCGGTTCATGCGCCCGACGGCCTCGAGGACCGTCCCGTCGTGCGCGACGCGCAACGCGATCCGCATCTCGTGGAAGTCGTCGTCGAGGGACGTCAGCGACAACGACTCCTCGTCAGAGCGGAAGATTCGCGTGCGGAACGTTCGGTCGAAGAAAGGATCCGCGCCGTCGACCGTCGCGGCCAGCTCGTCCCACCGCGACGAGATCAGGTCGGCGGCGGCCGAGTTGCCGACGTAGCGCGGCTCGCTCATGGGCTGTCCGGCAACCCGTATGCGTGCTTGAACGCGTCCGCGTCCATGCGCAACAGATCCTTCAGGATCTCGAGCTCCAGGGCGTCGATCGTCGCCGCATCGTCGTGCTTCTCGAAGAGGACGGTCCCACTCTGATCGATGATCCGCAACGTCGCAGCGAACTGCACCCGCGGCGCGGGCATCGGGAATCCCGTCGCCGCCGTCCCCAGCGCGCGCAGTCCGCGCCGCGTCGGCTTCAGCGGGGTGTCGCCGGATTCGCGTTCGACCCGGAAGACCTCGGCCGCCGGAACCGTCATGCGGGCTCGTCGACGACGCGGACCGGTTTGAAGTCGGGACGCGGCAGCGAGCCGCGCGGCAGCATGTCGACGCGCGCCGGGACCTCCATCTTCTCCTCGATGCGCGCCGCGATCTTCTCGCCGAGCGCTGCGGCGCCTTCGATGCGGATCTCGAGGGTGTCGTCGTTGCCCGGCCGTCGCACCAATACGTACTCGAGCATCGGCGCTTTCAGCTCCGGGAAGTCCTCGAGCACCCACCACACGTCGACCGGCAACAGGTCCTTGCCGCGCACGTGCACGAAGTCTTTCGCGCGACCGTCCCACAGCATGCGCATGTGCGTCTCGCCGCACGCGCACGGCTCGCGGTTCAGCCGGATGATGTCCTCGAGGTCGTAGCGCAGCATCACGTTGTCGCGCCCGATCGTCGTCACGACGAGGTGCCCGCGCGTCAGATCGGGTTGCGGCTGCCCGGTCATCGGGTCGATGCACTCGACCACCGCGAAGTCCTCGCAGATGTGCGCGCCCTGGAACTGCATGCAGCCGCCGCCGAGGAACGAGAAACACTCCGCGCCGGCGGTGCCCGTCGCGCTCTGCAGCATCGGGTGCTCCATCCGCGGACGCATGCCAAGATCCTCGATCGGCTTCAAGCCCATCCGCTCGGCCGCTTCCCAGAACTTCAGCTGCGCGGTGTCGAACATCATGTACTGGTTCGGCTTCAGCTCCTGGAAAATGCGGACGGTCTTCTCGGCTTCCTCGTCGTTCACCGGCGAGCCGACCGCGGCGACCAACGCACCGAACGCTTCGAGCGCGCTCGACAGGATCGCGCCGCCGCCGTAGACGCCGAGCGGGTGCGAGTGCACGACCAGCTGGCCGGGCCGCGTGCCGTAACGCCAGAACATCCGCGCCGCACCTTCGTGCTCGACCTCGAGATCGCGCGCCGACCACAGGATCAGCGTCGGCTTCCCCGTCGTCCCCGTCGTGGTGCCCATCCGCACGGCGCCCTCGCGCCGCTGATACGTGCCGAACGGCGGCGTCGCGGCCTGGTCGGCGCGCAGCTCGTCCTTGATCGTGCGCGGGATGCGTATCAGGTCGTCGGGCGTCTTGATGTCGTCGGGAGCGACGCCGCCGGCGTCGAGCTTCGCCTTCCAGAACGGAAGCTCCGCGGCGCGATAGACCGCCTCGCGCAAACGCTCGGCTTGCAGCCCCAGCAGCTGCTCGCGCGGCATCAGCTGGATCTCGGGGTTCCAGATCGCGTCCTGCGGCGGCACCCTCTACCCCTCCGCCTTGAAGCGGACCGGAAGCGTCGTGGGGGAGCGGAACGCCTGCCCGTGCACGTGCGGGTCCTTGTCGCCCGGCTCGAGCCGCAGATCGTCGAGCCGGTCCAGCATCGCGTTCAGCGCCACCGAGGTCTCGAGCCGGCCGAGGTGCGCGCCCAAGCAGTAGTGGGCGCCGCCGCCGAACGCGACATGCGGCGGACCATCGCGGTGGATGTCGAACGCGTCGGGGTTCTCGTATTTGGTCTCGTCGCGGTTCGCCGCGCCGAGCGACACGTTGATCGAGTCACCGGCATTGAACGTGACGTCGCCGATCTGAACACCGTCTTTCGTGATCTCGCGCGCCGTCTGCTGCACGGGCGCCTCCCAGCGCAGCGCCTCCTCGATCGCGTCGGGGATAAGGTCGCGGTCGGCCTTCACTTCCTCGAGCTGATCGGGGTTCGTGAGCAATCCGAAGAGGACGTTGCCCAGCAGCCGGTAGGTCGTCTCCGCGCCCGCAGGCAGCAGCAGGCGCAAGAACCCGTAGATGTTCTCGTCCGGCAGAGAGACCCCGTCGATCTCGGCCGTCGCCAAGATGCTGATCACGTCGTCCTTCGGATCGCGGCGCCGCTCCTCGACGATCGGCGCGAGGTAGTCGCGCAGCGCCGACGACGCCGCCAGACCCCGATCGACGTTGACGGCGATCGAGATCATCTCGAGCGAGCGGCGCACGAACATCCCCGAGTCCTCGCCGGGCACGCCGAGCATCTTCGCGATCACCTGGATGGGGAACCGGAAGTTGAACTGCCGCACGAGATCGGCCTCGCCGTCGGCGACGAACGCGTCGATCAGCTGGTTCGTGATCGGTTCGATCAGCCGCGACTTCCAGTCCTCCAGCGCCTTCAGCCGGAACGCGCTCGCGACGAGACCGCGGTGCGCGAGGTGCTCGTGCCCGTCCATCGCGAGGATCGTCGGCCCGAAAACCATGACGAGAGACTTCTCGAACACGCGCGACGAGAACGTCTCGTTGTCGGCCAGGATCCGCGACACGTCATCGTAGCTGTACACGAAGGGCACCGACTGACCGAACACCTCGACCCTGTGGATCGGGCCGAGCTTCTGGAGCCGGTGGAATTCCGGGTACGGGTCGCGGACGTCGCCGACGGCCGTATCGCCGAAGACGTCGATGTCGTCGATGTCCCAGACGTTGGAGTCCATCGCTCTAGTTGGGCGTGAACGTGACCGGAACCGACGTCGGCGAGCGGAACGCCCAGCCGACCCAGTGCGGATCGGCGTCGCCCGCGTCGAGACGGAAGTCCGGGATCCGGTCGAGCATCGCGTTGAGAGCGACCTGCGCTTCGAGACGCGCCAGGTGTGCACCGAGACACAGGTGCGGCCCTTCGCCGAACGCGACGTGACCCTTGTGCTCGCGGGTGATGTCGAAGCGGCGCGGATCGTCCCAGCGGCTTTCGTCGTTGTTGGCCGAGCCGAGGACGGTCGTGACACCGGAGCCCTTCGGGATCGCAACGCCGGCGATCTCGGTGTCGACGTTCGCCTCGCGCGCCGCGAACTGCACCGGCGCCTCCCAGCGCAGCGCTTCCTCAACGGCGCGGGCGACGAGCGAGCGGTCCTGCCGCACCGCGTCGAGCTGGTCGGGGTGCGTCAACATCACCAGCATCAGCGACCCGATCAGGCGGTAGGTGGTGCTCTGCCCGGCGGGGATCAGCAGCCGGATGAAGCCGTGGATCAGTCCGTCGGTCAGCCCTTCGCCGCCGAGCTCGGCGGTCACGAGCTCGCTGACGAAGTCGCCGTTCGGCTCGGCGCGGCGCGCCTCGATGATCGGCGCGAAGTAGTCGTGGACCTCCTGCGCGGCGGCGACGCCGCGGTCCCAATCGACCGACAGCCGCTCGAGGTCGATCGCCCAGCGGCCCCACATCTCGTAGTCACTCAGCGGGATGCCGAGCAGCCGCGCGAACACGCGCACGGGGAACTGCCACGCGAACTCGCGAACCAGCTCGGCATGCCCGCGCCCGGCGAAGCGGTCGATCACCTCGTGCGCGACGGGGCGGATCAGGTTCTCCTCCCACGACGCGACCACCTTCGGGCGGAAGGGGTGCGCGATGAGACCGCGGGCTTGCTGGTGCCGGCTGCCGTCCATCTCGAGGATCGTCTCGCCGAGGAACGGCCGCATCAGCTCGCCGTTGATGCGGGCGGAGAAAGTCTCGTTGTCGCGCAGGACATGTTCGACGTCGGTGTAGCGGTAGACGCGGTAGACGGTGGTGTTGAGGTGGCTCTCGTGGATGACCCCGGCCTCGCGCCCCTTGGCATACCCGGCGTACGGGTCGCGGATGTCCCCGTAGTTCTGGACGACGGGGTCGAGAAGGTCTTCGACGGTGGGGCCTTCGGGGGACATCGGGTGTCATCTTCGGTCTGACGCTCGTGTCAGGTCAAGGCCGTCGCACGGTACGCTGGCTCCGCCGTGGACCGCGAGGAGATCGCCGGCTTCTACCGCGCGCAAGGGGCCTGGAAGAACGAGACCCTTTCCGCGCGCTTCGCGCACGTCTTCGGGCTGGCATCCGGTCGGGTGGCTCTGGTCGACGGGGCGACATCGCTGACGTTCCGGGAGGTCGCCGAATGCGTCGAGCGGGTTGCCGGGCACCTCGGTGCGCGGGGGATCGGGCCGGGGGACGTGGTCTCGTGGCAGCTCCCAAACTGGTGGGAGGCCGCCGTCCTGCACCACGCCGCGCTGCGGATCGGCGCGCTGCCGAACCCGCTCAACATGATCTTCCGCGGACGCGAGCTCCGCTTCGTCCTGGGGCAGGCCCGTCCGGCGCTGCTGGTCGTCCCGCAACGGTTCCGCCGGTTCGACCACGCCGCGCTCGCGCGGACTCTCGCCGACGAGGGGCTGGCCGACCGCGTGGCGGTGGTGCGCGGCGAGAGCGACGGCGCCGAGAGCATCGACGCCTGGCTCGCCGAGCCGTCCCAACACGAGGTCGCGCCGCCGCTCCAGCGCCCGTCCGACGCGGCCCTGCTGCTCTACACCAGCGGCACCACGAGCAACCCCAAAGGCGTCCTTCACTCGCATGAGACTCTGCTGTACGAGATGGACTCGTTGCGCGCCGTTCACCAGATCTCCGGCGAGGATTGCTACCTCGGCGGCTCGCCGGTGACGCACATCGCCGGGCTCGTCTACGGGCTGCTGATGCCGTTCGCGCTCGGCACGCGCACGGCGCTGCTCGACCGCTGGGAGCCGGGTCACGCGCTCGCGCTGATCGAACGCGTACGCGCAACGTTCCAGACCGGCGCGCCGACCTTCTTGCAGACGCTCGCCGAGCATCCCGACGTCGCGCGCCGCGACCTCTCGAGCTTCCGTCTGTTCTCGACCGGCGGCGCGAACATCCCAACGGAGCCGATCCGCACCGCCGAAGCGCGGCTCGGCTGCACGGTGAAACGCGCGTACGGATCGACCGAGGTTCCCACTCTTACTGCAACCGCGTTCGACGATCCCGACGACCTTCGCCTCGGGACCGACGGGCGCGCGATCAGCGCAGCGGAGATGCGCATCGTAGGCGACGGGCGCGACGTGTCCGCCGGAGACGAGGGCGAGATCTGGGCGCGAACGCCCGAGGTCTTCATCGGCTACCGCGACCCGGCGCTCGACGCCGACGCGTTCGACCCGGAGGGGTGGTTCCGGACCGGCGATCTCGGGCGCGTCGACGCCGACGGCTACCTGCGCGTCACCGGCCGGTTGAAGGACGTGATCATCCGCGGCGGCGAGAACATCAGTGTGAAGGAGATCGAGGACCTCCTCGCCGAACACCCCTCGGTCGCCGACGTCGCCGTCGTCGGCATGCCCGACCCCGTCCTTGGAGAGCGCGCCTGCGCGTTCGTTGCGCCGCGCCGCGGCGCGGATGCCCTCACGTTCGAGGACATGGTGACGTACCTCGAGTCGCGCGAGATCGCGCGCCAGAAGATCCCGGAGAAGCTCGTCGTCCGGAGCCGGCTGCCGAAGACGGCGAGCGGCAAGGTCATGAAGACGAGCCTCCGCGCCGAATTCGAGCAAGGCTGATTTTCCGACCGACCGGAAGGATTGCCTGGGACCACGGCGAACCAAGCGTCGTGCGCCGCGCCCGAACCCTCCTCACGCTGCTCATTCTCGCCGTGCTCGCCGTCTCAACCAACGGCTTCGCCGCCTGCGACGACTACAGCTGCCCCGAGTACGCCCAGACCGATCTGACCAACATGAGCCAGTCGATCGGGCGGCTGCCCGACGAGTACAGCGACGTCGAGTGGCAACTGCGGTTCCGCGAGAAGGCACATGAGGTCTTTCTGGAGGACCTCGTCGCGCAGCTTCGCGACCCGACACATCCGGCGCTCGGAGTCGCGCACCTGACGCCCGGCGGCATGGTCGGCAACGTCGACTACTGGCCGCAGTACGAGGCGTGGACGGCCGAGGGCCGCGTGAAGGAGGTGCGCTTCCGGCGCCGGACCGGAGCGCTGATCCGCGGACACGTCTGGCGGCCGGCGCTGACTGAAGCGGGCCCGTTCCCGGCCATCTCGATCACGCCGGGGAGCGTGCAGGTCAGCGAGCCCATGTACTGGTGGGCCGCCGAGATCCTTGCCGAGGCAGGGTACGTCGTCCTCACCTTCGACGCGCAAGGTCAGGGGGCGTCGGAAACGTTCGGTCACACCGACGACGGAAAGGAATCGGCCACATTCGACGGCGTCCCTTCGCAGCAAGAAATCAACTTCCACGAGATGACCGTCGACGCGGTCGAGTTCCTGCTGTCGACGCCGTCGGAGCCGATCCGTTTCGCGTTCTCCGGCGATGGCGCAGCCGGCTACGACCTCTTCAACCCCTTCCACGCCGCCATCGAGTACCTGCCCGACGGCCACGCCAACGTCGGATTAGCGGGGCACTCGTTCGGCGCGAGCGGCGTCACCTTCGCGCAGGACCCGGCGCACAACGACCTGAACCTCGCCGACATCCGCACGATCGTTGCGTGGGACAACCTCTCTGCGGACTACACGCCTCACGTGCCGGCGATGGGGCAGAACGGCGAGTCGTTCGTGGAGCCGTCGTTCCACACGAGCCGCCCGGATCCGGAGGAGAACAAGGC
>JBASRP010000074.1:0-5633 GCA_049273905.1 Actinomycetota bacterium | reverse complement strand
TCCATCCGGTGCGGCCACGAACACGCGGATGACCCCGGCGAGGACGAGCTCGAGGTACGGATCGCCCTCGCGCTCGCGATGCGCGAGCGATCCCGCGGGGAGCTTCCTTCTCACCGCGTCCGCGAGCAGCGCGTCGAGCACATCGGACGGCAGATCGCGGAGATGCGAGGCATCCACGGCGAACCGGACGTCGAGATCCATGGTCAGGCCGACATTGTGGAGGTGAACGGATTCGAACCGTCGACCTCTGCGTTGCGAACGCAGCGCTCTACCAACTGAGCTACACCCCCGGAACGCGCTGATGCTACCACCGGCCCACGGGACGGTTCAGGCGATTCGGTCGTGTCGCTTAAGCCGCTACGCTGCGGCGACGATGGAATCGGGGGTCGGGGGATTTGCTCGCTCACCCTAATTGCGGGGGTCTGATTCACCGCAAATGAGGGGTGGTTCCGCCCCTCACTCGTTAGGCAGTATTGAACACCTCATGCACACGATTCCCACGCAGCGTGTCCGCAGGCCGGGCCGGATCACGGCCCTGGCCCTCGCGTGCCTTCTTGCGATAGGGGCCGCCGCCCACGCCGCGCCCTCGCCGCAGCCGACCTTCGACGCGAAGGATCCCGAGGACGCGAAGCTGCAGAAAGTCTTCCAGCGCTTCGACGCGAAACGCGACGTCGTCGA
Organism: Actinomycetota bacterium; assembly: GCA_049273905.1. Lineage (GTDB taxonomy): Bacteria > Actinomycetota > AC-67 > AC-67 > AC-67 > JBASRP01. The sequence continues at coordinate 4,955 of JBASRP010000074.1, read as the reverse complement.
GGGATCGCTCCGCTCGCTCGAGCTCCAGCTGATCGAGGTTGAGACGCGACTCGCCAAACTGCGCGCTCAGCTCGCGAAAGCGGAAGCGGAGCTGGCGAAGCGGCGGGCCGAACTAGCGGCCGCGAAGGCGAAGCTCGACGCGCAGCGCGCGCTCCTCCACGACAGCGCCGCCGAGATCTACATGCGAGGCCCGTGGAGCTACCTCAACGCGATGCTCAACGCGGAGGACATCAACTCGCTTAGTCGCGTCGACGTGTACTCGAAGTCGGTGCTGAACGACTTCATCAGCATCCTGCGCGAGTTCGAAGCTCTGAAGGCCCGCGTCGAGAAGCTCTACCAGGCGATCCGCGCGAAGACGATCGACCTGCGAAAGCAGGCCCACGACGTCGAGAAGGAAGAGACGAAGATCCTCCAGCGCCAGTCGTCGGTCATGGGCCAGCGGCAGAGGCTCATCAACTCGCTGGTCGACGACTTCGGCGGCCTCGACGAGCTCAAGAAGCACGGCTTCGACATCATCATCCGCGCGGAGACCGGGACGAGCACGCGCATCACCCAGCTTCTTCAGGAAGCGCAGAAGGACGTGAAGAAGGAGGATGTCGCCGAAACTGGTGAGTACGTCCTCCGCTGGCCGCTCGAGGAGCATCGCATCACGTCCCGCTTCGGCTGGCGCATCCACCCGCTTTGGGGCTACCGCTCGTACCACACCGGGATCGACCTCGGCGCCAACTACGGCGACAAGGTCTTCGCTGCGGCTGACGGCGTCGTCTTGGACGTGGCCTACATGGGCCCGTACGGCCTCGCGATCGTCCTGGACAACGGGCACGCCATCGGCACCGTGTACGCGCACTTGTCGCGGACGCGCGTGGCGGCCGGGCAGACGGTCAAGGCCGGCGACGAGATCGGCCGGGTCGGCTGTAGTGGCTGGTGCACCGGTCCACACGTGCACTTCGAAGTGCGCGTGATGGCGAAGCCGGAGAACCCCGTCTTCTGGCTCTGAGCGGCGCCCGCCGCTAGGAATCGCTGTCGAGACGCTGGCGGTGTTCCGCGATCGTGTCCGTGAGGTTCCGCTGAACCAGCGTCAGAGATAGATCTCCGCGGGTACGTTCCATGATCGAGCGCGCGACGTCGGTGGTGCGGCGCAGCCCGCCGGTCATCGCGTCGGGATAGTCCATCGACACGAGCACGTAGTAAATGTCGTCCATCAGCGCGAGCAGTTGTTCGCCGCGCTCGAGGTTCCCCTGCCGCATGATGTCGAGCGTGTGACGGCGAAGCTCGCCGATCGCCTCGGCCAGACCGTTGAGGTACGGCGCGTCGCCGATGTGAAGCTCCTCCGGCGTCGGCAACTCCTTGTCGTTGATCAGAGCGAAGGTGGCGCGCGCTTCCGCGTATTCCTTCTCCGAGTCCTGGAGGAAGCCCGCGTAGTAGATGTCCGGGAAGGGCTGCATCGCTTCCTGCGCGGCGTCGAGAGAGCGGCGCGCCGCGTCCATCAGCTCTTGCGCCAGATCGAGCTCACCACGGTGGGTCGCGCGGATCGAGTTGGCACATTCGCGGATCCCTTGGCGTGACGCGCGCAGACCTTTCTCGCGCGCAGCCGATTTCGCGTCGAGTCGCTTACGGATCTTTTCGGAGACGTCGCCCAGTTCCATCGCGGCGTCATCGTACAGGGAAGGGTAGATGGTTGGAATTCGGCCGTCCGAGACTAGAAGCCGGACGATGCCTTTTCAGCGGGAGGCAGACCTTCTTCGACCGAGATGTCGGTGACCTTCTCGGTCCGCTCCCGCTCCGCGCGCTTGTAACCGAGCAGTCGCGTCACGTAGATGCCGATAACGCCGTCAACCGCCAAGTGAACGAACCACATCCAGCGCAGCTGCGGGACGAACCCCGCGATGAGGGTGATCGCGGCCGCGGCCAGCAGTCGCTCGAACATCTGGCGACGCCGCCGGATCACGCGGCTGCGCCGGCGCACGGGGGCAGTTACGTCCGACCGCGGGACCATGATCCACCGTCCCGGCCTCTCGGCCTTCCCTTTGCGAGTGCTCGCGAGGATTCCCATAGACCTCTCGAAGCTACGGACACCGTCGATCGGAGACGATTCGAGCTTCGCGCGGAACATCGAGGGGAGCAAAACCGCCGCCCAGACGACGGCGAGAAGAACCAGCAAGAAGATCCCCAGACGGTCCCCTCTTACGTCGCGATCGCGTCGCGAACACGGACTTCATGGCGAGGGTAACACCCCTAAGTTCGGTTTCAAGCACCCGGGAATCCCGCTGGGGAAGACGTTCGGGAGTCGAAGCTACACCAATTTCCGGCGCGTGACGAACTCCGACAGGAACGCGCGGAAATCCTCACCGAGATCCTCACGGTCGGCGCCGAGCTCGACCGTCGCGCGGAGATAGTCGAGCTTCTTGCCGATGTCGTAGCGCACGCCCTCGAAGAGGTAGCCGTACACGGCCTGGGTCTTGATCAGGGTCCGGACCGCGTCCGTGAGCTGGATCTCGCCACCCACTCCCGGCCCGATGTTGCGGAGAGCGTCGAAGATCTCCGGGGTCAGCACGTAGCGGCCGATCGACGCCAGATTCGACGGGGCCTCCTCCGGGTCGGGCTTCTCGACGATGTCGAGAACCTTGACGAGGTTCTCCCCCACGGGCTCGGGCTTCACGGAGCCGTAGAAGCGGATGTCCTCGCGCGGCACCTCGAGGAGCGACAGCACACTGCGTCCGTACTGCTCGTACACGTCGACCATCCGCGGCAGCAGCGGGTCGGCGATGATGTCGTCGCCCAGCAGAACCGCGAACGGCTGGTTGCCGACGTGCGCTTCCGCGGTGAGCACCGCGTGCCCGAGACCGAGCGGCTGCTTCTGGCGGATGTAGTGGATGTCCGCCATCTCGCTGATCGCGCGCACCTCTTCGAGCTTCTTATCGTCGCCCTTCTGCTCGAGGTAGTACTCGAGCTCCCACGATCGATCGAAGTGATTCTCGATCGAGCGCTTGCCGCGCCCGGTGATGATCAGGATGTCCGTGATGCCCGCGGCGACGGCTTCTTCGACGACGTACTGGATCGCCGGCTTATCGACGACCGGCAGCATCTCTTTCGGTTGCGCCTTGGTCGCGGGGAGGAAACGGGTGCCGAGGCCTGCCGCGGGGATGACCGCTTTGGTGACCGCCATGAGCACACCCTCAGTCCGAGGGGACGAGTCTACGAACGGTCCGGATCGTCGGCAACCGGCGACTGCGAAGCCTGATCGAGCTCGTCGGCGGTCACCACGGTGTTGCGTCCTCGTCCCTTCGCTTCGTACAGAGCCTGGTCGGCCGCGCGCAGGAGCGTCTGCGGTTTCGTGCCGTGCTGCGGGAAGCACGCGATGCCGATCGACACCGTCACGGTGACCGCCTCTTCGCCGTCTCCGCCGAACGGCGTCGACGCGATCTTCTCGCGCACCTTCTCGGCGACGACGCGCGCACCGTCGAGCGGGGTCTCGGGGAGGATCAGCACGAATTCCTCGCCGCCGTAGCGCGCGACGGTGTCGACCTGGGCGCGCGTCTCGGAGATCACGCGGTTCGCGAGCTCGGCCAGGATCGCGTCGCCGCGCTGGTGGCCGAATCGGTCGTTGATCTGCTTGAAGTGGTCGATGTCGATCACCAGAGCCGACAGCGAGCGCTGGAACCGGATCGCGCGCTCGGTCTCCTGCGACAGACGCATGTTCATGTAGCGGTAGTTCCAGAGGCTCGTTAGGCCGTCGGTGATCGAGAGGCGCTGCGCCTCCTGGTGGAGCAGGACGTTCTCCACGCCGACCGCGGCCTGGCGGGCGAGAGACCGGACCGTGTCGAGGTCGAGCGCGTCGAACGGCTGCGGAAGCGTCCGGCCGTACAGCGTGATGACGCCGAGAAGTTGCGACTCGCTCTCGATCGGAACCGCGATGACGGTCGGCTCGCGCGGCTCCCACTTCGCCGGCGCCGGGCCGCCTGTGCCCGACGGGATGAGCGTTGGGCGGCGGCTCGCCGCGACGGAACCGGCGATGCCTTCGCCGAGCACCGGCCGCACTTCGGACGCGGAGGCGTCGAGGCCGCGCGACACCTTGAGCGCGAGGTCGGTGCGCGACGGCGCGAGGAGCCAGATCGCGCCGGCGCGAGCTTGCACGGCGGCGATGGCGGTCTCGAGGACGACCGAGAGAAGCTTCGAGAGGTCGTGCGTCGAGCGGAGTACCTCACCGAGCCGCTCGACGGAGCGGCGCACCTGATCGCGCGACTCTTGCAGATCGGCGAGGCGCGCTTGCATCGTGCCGAGCACCTCGTTGAAGGCGCCGGCGAGACGCCCGACCTCGTCCGGTCCTTGCACCTGGAGCGACGCGGCGACACCGCCGTGCGCGATCGCGGCGGCGGCATCGGACATGTCTGCGAGCGGGCGCGTGATCGCGCGCGCGATCACCCACGCGACGACCGCACCGAGAACCAGTGCGACGACGAGCACGACCCAAAGCCCGGCTTGCAACGAGCCGGTACGCCCGAAGGCGGTCCGACGCGGCTCGAACGCGACGGCCGAAAGTGTGCTCGCCGGGACGCCCTCCGCGAGCGGCCCCGCGATTGCGACGACATCGCGATCGGCGACGCGAGCGGCCAGCAGCGGCCCGTCGTCGGTAAGCCGCAGGCTCGCAGCCGTAGAGACACCAGCATCGTTCGACGCGACGATGGTGCGGGTGATGGTGATCAGGACACGCGGCGGCCCGGCGGGCAGCGACTTCGCGAACCCGCCGTCCACCCAGAAGCCACCGATCAGACTGCCGGCGCCGCCGCGTGGCGATGTCACGACGATCTCGGCGAGAACGGCCCACGGGGTTCCCTTATCTGCGACCACGTCCGCCGGGACCGGCCTCCGCACACCCGGCAGCAGGTCGGGGCTCGACGCAGAGATCCCGAGCAGCCTCCCGTCGGGACCGCGCACGGCGAGGATGCCCAGCGATC
>JBASRP010000073.1:0-2219 GCA_049273905.1 Actinomycetota bacterium | reverse complement strand
GTTACAGGAGGATGAAAAGAAGAACAATCGGGGGAGACAGGAATTTGGATTAGGGGATTTCCCTATCAAATAGGTAAACCCCGGCTAATGTCCGGTCAAAATCGCGGCATTTATCAGGCGTCTCCATGTTGATGGCAAATTCGTTGAGGACAGGCTTCTGAACCTGTTATTTTTTTGCTTCTAGGTGGCTGGAGAACTCAGTGCGGCTCATTTGCCCGTCAAGGTTATTGTCTAAATGATTAAAGGTTAGGCTATTTCCATGCCATTCGGTTCGAGAAATAGAGCCGTCCCTATCTCGATCCAGCTCGGTAAAACGGTCCATTCCCTCAACTCTAGGATTGACAAACTCCTTACGAGCCAACACTCCATCGTGATTATTGTCTAACCGATTAAAGGTCTCGATGATGCCGTCCCATTCATGAGCAGAAATGACACTGTTTTTATTTTGGTCAAGATCACGAAAGCGATCTTCGGAGTGATTGCGGTCATGATCATCACCACGGCGAGCTCCTCCTGCTACCTCGTTGCCTGAGAGGACGCCGTCACCATTCCAGTCACTAATGAGGAAAAGAATATCATTTCCGGGCCATTCGGCACGGGTGACTATACCATCCCGGTTTACATCCATTTTACTGTATTTCATCTTATATTTATCATTTTTTGCATAAGCCAAACCAAATGAGGTTGACAGTATTAAGACACAAAAGGAAAAATATAATAAAGGTTTAAAAATTCTCATCAACTATCCCTTTCCCCTTCATGCCGAAGCTGCGGCAAGCGTTATGAACAGATGCTTGATTGATGCGATGCAAGCTAATGGAGAAAGCCAAGTAGAACAATCGGGGGAGACAGGAATTTGGACTAGGGGATTTCATTGTTTAAACGTGGGAGAAAACCGGAGACATTATTTTACGGACCAAATAATTGTAATGCATTGCCGAGAAGGGGGTCGAATAGTGTATCATAGACGAATGGAGGAAAAGGAAATGCCACACACAGTCCCGCCTTTGCCGTATGATTACAATGCTCTCGAGTCAGCCATTGATGAGCAGACCATGCATTTACATCACGATAAGCACCATCAGGCTTATGTGGATAAACTCAATGCGGCACTGGTGAAACATCCTGAATTAAGCGACAAAAGCGCTGAGGAATTAATTCACGGTCTGGACAGCGTACCCCACGGTATTCGTGAAGCTGTTCGTCACAATGGCGGCGGGCATGTCAATCATTCCATATTTTGGGAGATCATGGGGCCGAATTGTGGTGGGGTACCGACCGGTGCGATTTACGATGCAATCAAGAAAACCTTCGGCGGCTTCGAGGAATTCAAAAAACAGTTCAATGAAGCCGGCGCGAACCAGTTTGGTAGCGGCTGGGTCTGGTTGATTTTCTCCGGCGGCAAGTTACAGATTCTTACCACCCCTAACCAAGACAGCCCCATATCGGAAGGGCATTTTCCGGTTTTGTGCAACGACGTTTGGGAGCACGCCTATTATTTGCGCTATCAGAACTTGCGGGCCAAATATCTCGAAGCTTGGTGGAACGTTGTCAATTGGGGCGCCGTCAATCAACGTTTCGCTCAGACCCGTTAAGATATGATTGAAAAGGATGGGTCCTATGAAGAAAAAACGACTAATTTTAGGCTTTTGTGGGTTTTTATTAATAACGTCTTTATCGGTTACCACCCCAGCTCAAACAGCGCCTGTCACGGAGGCAGAAGGACGCGCTCTGTTGACGACTAACGTGGGTATTTTAGAATGCGACACCTATGTGGACAATTACGTCACCTGTATTTCCAAAGATGTCCCACCGAATCAACGCGCACCTCTTTTGAGAGAGCTCGAGCAATCCATTCAACTATGGCAGTCGATGACAGGGACACCTGGTGGGAAAACGGATGTTATCAATTCCTGTAGAAGGGCCAAGCAGGCAGCTAGACAAGCCATGACGGTTTATGGCTGTAAGTGGGAGTAAATAGTTTACGGTTTTCTTCGATTAAACCACCCAATAATGAAGCCGACGCCTGCGGCAATCAGCAAAGTCTGTGTCGGATGAGATCGGATCCGGTCTTCAAGCTGGTCGCCCACTTTCGTCACTTTTTTCTGACCTTGTTTATACAGGCCGCCTAATTCTTCTTTAACAGCGGCCAAAGAATCCGATGCCATGTTTTTAGTCGCTTGGCTCAGACGCTCAAAATCCGATGCCAAGTCGGATCT
>JBASRP010000070.1:0-3947 GCA_049273905.1 Actinomycetota bacterium | reverse complement strand
ACTCTCAAGGCCGCAAAGCGTCCTCTCCCGCCGTCGTCGCGCACGTCCTCCTCAGCGGTGAGGCGCGCCCGGCCCGGGTCGGGGTCTCCGCGGCCCGCGGGATCGGGGGCGCGGTTCAGCGCAACCGCGCGAAGCGCCGCATCCGCGAGGCCGTTCGCGGGCTCGATCGCTCACTGGCTGCGGGCGCGGACGTGATGCTGGTCGCGAGCGGCAGGGCCACGACGACGGAGTTCCAGGAACTGGTAGATAGCGTGGCTGCTGCCCTCGAGCGCGCGGGAGGCCTCGTTGCGTAGCGTCGTTCGACTGCCCGCGCGGCTCGTCGTGCTCCTGATCCGCCTCTACCAGCTCACGCTCGGGCGCATGGTGGGCGACCGCTGCCGCTTCCATCCCACCTGCTCGCGCTACGCCGTCGAAGCCATCGAGACGCAAGGTTTGATCATGGGTGGCGCGCGTGCTGCCTGGCGCGTCCTGCGCTGCGGGCCGTGGACGGCCGGCGGGATCGATCCGGTGCGGCATCCGGAGGTCTCCCGTGGCTGAAGCCTGGGGCGCGATCCTCCGGTTCCTCGGCGCGATCCTGAACGGTATCTACTCCGTCATCCCGTCCTACGCACTCGCGATCATCCTCCTCACGCTGCTCGTGCGGGTCGTGCTGATCCCGCTGACGGTGAAGCAGATCCGGTCGATGAGCGCGATGCAGAAGATCCAGCCGGAGCTCAAGAGGCTCCAGGCGAAATACAAGGGTGACCGCCAGAAGATGAACGAAGAGCTGATGAAGCTCTATCGCGAGCATGGCGTGAACCCGCTCGGCGGCTGCTTCCCATTGCTGATGCAGGCGCCGGTCTTCATCGCTCTGTACTCGGTTCTGCGCGCCGCGATCCCGGCCCCGGCGATTCCCGTTGCGGGCACGAACCTCACGCTGGAGAACCTGCCGGCGAAGCGGACCATCTGCCGCCCGGTGAACTCGACCGCGACCGCGACGCATCTCCGCTGCGAGGTCGAACCGGCGAACGGCAAGGGAAATCCGACGGTTCAGGAGCTCGACGTGCAGACGGTCTCCAACAGCGCGGCGCTCCCGTCGTTCATCACGTACTGCCCGCCGGGTCAGCTGCAGCTGCCGGACGGGAAGAAGATCTTTGGCTTCGGCTGCAAGTCGCCTGTCGGCAGCGGGCATCTGCCGCGGGACGGCGATCGCTTCGAGAAGAACAGCCTCGGCGACGCCATCGTCAAGGACAAGGCGACGTTCCTTGGGATGCACCTCGCCTGTTCGCCGACGCAGGCGACCAACAAGACCGCCATCCGCCAGTGCACGGCCGCGGAGGACGCATCCGGCGGGCCGGGCCTCATCGCCTACTTCGCGCTGGTGGCGCTGATGATGGGTTCGACCTACTACCAGCAGAAACAGATGTCGGCCCAAGCGTCCGGTCCGCAGGCTAAGCAGATGCAGATGATGGGCCGGATCATGCCGCTCTTCCTCGGGTTCATCTCCCTGAACATCCCCTCGGGCGTGATCATCTACTGGATCGTGTCCAACGTCTGGACGATCGGCCAGCAGTACTTCTTCCTCCAGCGGCAGCATCCCGCGCCGGCGGGCGGCGGTCCGAACGGGCCCGCGGGGAAGACCGGCGACGGGACCGAGGGCGGCAAGGGTCGTCCTCCGATCAAGAAGCCTCAGCCGAAGCCCAAGCGCAAGAGATGACCGACGCCGTTGAGGCCTCCGGCAGCACTGTCGAGGAGGCCATCGACCGGGCGCTCGAGATGCTCGGTGCGACGGACGACGAGGTCGAGGTCCAGATCCTTTCGGAGGGCGGCGACATGGTGCGCCGCGACGAGGCTCGCGTCCGGGTGAAGCTCCGGGATGAGCGCACTCACGAGGACTTGGCGCTCGCCGACGACGAGGAAGAAGAAGACGATGATTTCGAGCCGGATCCCGCGCTCGAAGGGCAGGCGGACGCTGCCGTAGCGTTCCTCGAGGGCCTGGTCGGGACGATGGGTCTCGAGGCCGAGCTCAGCTCGTCGACCTCGCGCGATGCCGCGCTCGTGGAGCTCGCGGGGCCCGAGCTGGCGCTGTTGATCGGCCGGCACGGGTCGACGCTCGAGGCGCTCCAGGAGGTCACGCGGGCGGCCGTCCAGCGGAAGGTCGGCGGCCGGGCGTTCGTGAACCTGGACGTCGAGGGCTATCGAGCGCGCCGGCGCGAGATCCTGGAACGCCGCGCCCGGTCCGCGGCGGCGAAGGTGCGCCGCTCCGGGAAGCCCCAGGCTCTGGAACCGATGCCCGCGTTCGAGCGCAAGGTGGTACACGACGCGCTGACCCGCTTCGGCGGCGTACAGACGACCAGCGAGGGCGAGGAGCCCAACCGCCGGATCGTCATCTCCCCGGCCTAACCAGCCTTCCGCCCGCCCCGGGCTACCATGTTTCACGGGAAACAGGGCCCTGGGGAGGTTTCACGGGAAACATCGCGACCGGCTCCGCCATTCTGGGCAGCCTCCTAGAGCGGCTGGGTCTCCCTTCTACCGTTCTTTCGCTCCTCCTCGCCCACGCCGGTGCGGTCAAGCGCGAGACGGACCGGCTGGGCCTCGTCGGCCCCGGCGAGGACATCATCCGGCGCCATTCAGCAGATTCGCTGCTCTTCGCGCTTGTCCGAACGCCGGCGCCGGACGAGCGCTGGATCGACGTCGGCAGCGGGGCGGGATTCCCGGGCCTCGTGCTCGCTGTGTGCTTCCCGGACACGACCTTCACGCTCCTCGAGCCGCTGAAGCGTCGCGCCGGCTTCCTGGAGCTGCAAACTGCCGATCTCGGGCTGGCCAACGTAGGAGTCGACGCTCGACGTCTGAGCGAGGTTGAGGACGGCAGCTACGACGTCGCCGTCGCTCGAGCTCTAGAAGAGCCCGATCGTGCGCTCAGGTCGATAGTGAGAGTTGTCTCGACTGGCGGCGAGGCCGTGGTGGCGATCGGCTCCGGCGCTGCCAAGCCCGCCGATCCGGCTGTGCGTGAGGTGCGCCTGGACGGTATCGGCGACGTTGACTCGCCCGGTCGCTTCTTTATGATGGCCCGCGGAGCATGACGCCGCTCGCTGGCAGCATCTACCACTTCCAGGAGTTCACCGTCTCCCAAACACCAGATATTTCCAGATTCCGCGGCGTATTCGCCTTCGCGAATCAGAAGGGCGGCGTCGGGAAGACCACCACGGCCGTTAGCATCGCCGCCTGCCTCGCCGACGAAGGGGTCCGGACGCTCCTCGTCGACTTCGATCCGCAGGGCAACGCGAGTACAGGACTCGGCATCGATCGCCGGACGGTGACGACGGGGACATACGAGGTCCTCGGCGGGGCGGACGCCGCCGAGTCGATCCGCGCGACCGAGATCGAAGGACTCTCGGTGCTCCCGTCGACGATCGATCTGGCCGGCGCCGAGATCGAGCTCGTCGCCGCGTTCGCGCGCGAGAGCAAGCTCCGTTCCGTTCTTGCGCCGCTCCGCGAGCGTTACGCAGCGATCCTGATCGACTCCCCGCCGTCGCTCGGACTCCTCACCGTCAACGCGCTGGTCGCCGCGGATGCAGTTGTCGTTCCGATCCAGTGCGAGTACTACGCGCTCGAAGGATTGGGGCAGTTGTTGCGCACGATCGAGCTCGTCCGGGACGGACTCAATCCGAGGCTGGACGTGGCCGGCGTCGTGTTGACGATGTTCGACGCGCGCACCCGCCTCGCGGAGCAGGTTGTCGCCGAGGTGCGGCGCCACTTCGACGACAAGGTTTTTCGGTCGGTCATCCCGCGTAGCGTCCGGCTGTCGGAAGCACCGGGCTTCGGGCGGCCGATCACCCGCTACGACCCGGCGACACGCGGCGCGCAGGCGTACCGCGATCTCACGCGCGAGTTCCTGACCCGCTGGATCGAACGTTCGCCTGCGGCGGCGGTCGCGGAAGAACACCGCACGATCGATCTCGACGCAC
>JBASRP010000064.1:0-2589 GCA_049273905.1 Actinomycetota bacterium | reverse complement strand
GGGTTGCGGAGTCACGGCCGGCTTCGGCGCGATCGCGGGCGCGGCGGCGACGGCCTTCGGCGCCGGGTCGACGCCCTCCGCAGCCATGCGCACCATCGTCAGCACAGGAGCCGCCGGCTTCGATTCGACGGCGGGCGGCTCGACGCGCTTCGGCTCGGGCAGCGTGATGGTCGTGGTCTGCGGGCGGCGGCGCCCGAACAGGGACCCGAGCGTCTTTTTCTCGCGCTTCCCCGCAGGCCGGTCCATGACGTCGACGCGCGAGGCCGCGCGCTTGCGGGGCGCATCCTCGGCGATCTTGCTGATCGGGGCGGTCACGCTCTTCTCGCGGTACTGCGCGACCTCCCAAGCCGTCCGCTCGTCGTGGGAAGCCCACGTCGTCGGGTAGCCGCAGGAGCCACAGAAGGGTGCTCCGACCGCTATCCGCGATTCACACCGGTCACAGTTCGTTCTGGCTGCCTTCGCCATCTTGGGTCGTCCTTTCCCCGAGGCCAGCACCGGCCTCCCCCGCCTTCAGGTCATCCATAGAAGAAACGGAACGGACGACCTCATGGATACGTGAAAAGCTTCCTACTCCTTGTGACCGTCGGGCGTCTAGATGTGGTTGCACTATGTTTGGCCTAAGGCGGCCGGTCTGTCCGTGTTTCGGCGGAATGAGATGCGTTATCTCAGGACGATCCGGTCGTGTTCGTCGGCCACGTCGAGGATCCCCGAGATCTCGGCCCCGACGAACAGGCGGATCCCGCCGGCCTCGATGGTCTCCTCGCCGGGCTCGGCTTGCTCGGCGAAGCCGGTCCGAAGCTCGGGGCCGCGGAGGCTTCTCGCCAGCGTGACCTGGATCCCCGCGTCCGACGGAGCGAGACGAGCGGCCTCGAGCGCGCGCCTGAGCACCTCGATCGCCCGGGGCGTTATCTCGACGGCCACCGTTCAATGCTACGCGGGTGCGGGGATAGACTCTCCCCTCGTGCCGACCCCAAAAGAACCGCAGAAACCCATCCTCACGCAGGCCGCCTTCGATCGTCTGAAGACCGAGCACGATCACCTGACGACGACCGGTCGCAAGGATGTCGCCGCGCGTCTGCTTCGCGCGCGCGAGCTCGGCGACCTGTCCGAGAACGCTGAGTACCACGCCACCAAAGACGAGCAGGGTCTGATGGAAGCCCGCATACGCCAGCTCGCCTGGACGCTCAAGAACGCCGAGATCGTCGCGGCCCCCTCGAAAAGCGACGTGGTCACGCCCGGCATGCTCGTGGTCGTCCGCCAACCGGGCGACGATGACGAGGACACGTATCTCGTCGCCGCGTCCGCGGAAGAGCGCGCGAAAGGCGCGCGCACGGTGACCACGAAATCGCCCCTCGGCTCGGCACTCCTCGGCAAGAAGGCCGGCGACAAAGCCGTCTACGAGGCGCCCGGTGGGAGCTTCACCTACGAGATCGTCGCCATCCGGCCCTGGGACGGGTCGTAAGGCTCTCGCATACCAAGGAGGAAGTCATGGAGCAGTTCGCCACGCTCAAGACCACGCTCGGCAACATCCGCGTGAAGCTGACGCCCGAGCACGCCCCAAAGACAGTCGAGAACTTCGTCGGCCTGGCCACCGGCAAGAAGGAATGGCGCGACCCGCGCTCGGGAGAGACGAAGTCGGAACCGCTCTACGACGGCACGATCTTCCATCGCGTGATCAAAGACTTCATGATCCAGGGCGGCGATCCGCTCGGCACCGGCACCGGCGGCCCCGGCTACCAGTTCGAGGACGAGACGACGGGCGGCCCTTCGTTCGACAAGCCGGGCCTGCTCGCGATGGCGAACGCAGGGCCGAACACCAACGGCTCGCAGTTCTTCATCACCGAGGTGGCGACGCCGTGGCTGACCGGTAAGCACACGATCTTCGGAGAGGTCGTCGAGGGCTTCGACATCGTGCAGAAGATCGCCGCGTCGAAGACCAAGAACGACCGGCCGGACCCCGCGGTGATGCTCGAGAAAGTCGAGTTCAGCGAGGGCTAGGGGACGAGCTCGTCGAGCTCCGGCCGCATCTCGGCCGGCTCGACGTGACGCGGATCCGACCGCGCGACGATCGCGAACACCGGCGCATCGGCGCTCGTGTTGATCGCGACGTGAGGAACGTTCGCGGGGATCAGCACGAAGTCACGCTCGGACGCGGTGAACGACTCGTCCATCGCGTCGCCCGAGAACACATCGAACGCGCCTTTCACCACGTAGAGGCCCGTCTCGTGCGGATGCGTGTGCGCCTTCGTCCGGTGGCCGGGCGCGACCCTGATGAGTCCGTACCAGAGACCCGTCGTCCCGACCGTCTCCGCGCTGATCGCGCCGAAGTACGCTGCGCCCGTCGGCGGCTCGACGACGTCGCAGTTACGGATGATCTGACAGTACTTCGCGGCACTCACGCCGCGAGATTCTAGATCGCGAGCTCGACGGGCACGACCTCGAGCGGCTGCAGCTTCCCGTTCCGGAAGACCGTGAGCGTGACGGTCTTTCCGATGATCTCGCCGACCATCAGGCGCTGAAGGTCGTCCGCCCCGCGAACGGGGATGCCGTCCACGTCGACGACGAGGTCCTCGGGCCGCAGTCCGGCAG
>JBASRP010000054.1:0-9639 GCA_049273905.1 Actinomycetota bacterium | reverse complement strand
CCCCGAGGCCGTATCGTCCGCGGCCGCGCGCGCCGCCCAGCTGTTGGCCGAGGTGTGCGGCGGAACCGTCGCGCCCGGCGCGATCGACGTCTACCCGAAGCCGTTGAAGCAGAAGCCGATCCGGCTGCGCGTGGCGCGTACCAACGCGCTGCTCGGCGTGACGGTCGAGGCGAAAGAGATGGCCGGAATGCTGGGGTCGCTCGGCTGTGAGATCGGTTCGCATTCTCGGACGGCGCTACGCGTGACGGCGCCGAGCTTCCGGCCGGACCTGCGCACGGAGATCGACCTCGTCGAGGAAGTGGCGCGCCGGTACTCCTACGACCGCTTGCCACCGACGCTTCCGTCTGCCGGACGGCTGGGCGGACTCACCGAAACGCAGCGGCTGCGTCGCGTGGTTCGCCGTCAGCTCCTCGGCGCCGGACTGTCCGAGGCGCACACGCTGTCGATGCTGCCGCCGAGCCTTCCCGACCGCTTCGGCGTGGGGGACGATCATCCCTGGCGGAAAACGCTGCGCATCGCGAACCCACTGTCGGAAGAGGAGTCGGTCCTGCGCCCGTCGCTGTTACCGGGGCTCCTGCTCGCCGCCGCCAAGAACGTCGCGCGGCGGAACACCTCGGTCGCGCTTTTCGAGATCGGGTCGGTCATCATCCCGAGCGGAGAAGAGCTGCCGGACGAACCGTTGCGCGCCGCGTGGCTGGTGACCGGCGACGCGCCGGTTGGATGGCATGGGCCGGTCCGTCCGTACGATTTCTATGACGCGAAAGGCGTTCTCGAGCGGCTCGCCGAGGGTCTCGGCGTCGCCGAGTTACGGATCGAAGCCGCCCAGCGCGAGCCGATGCATCCGGGGCGCTGCGCGCGCATCCTGCTCGGCGATCGCGAGGTGGGGGTCGTCGCGGAGTTGCACCCGCGTGCGGCGCGGGGACTCGATCTCGAGGGACGCGTCGCGGTCGGGGAAGTCGACCTTGGGCCGTTGATGGAGGCGGGGCGCGAGGCGTCCGGCGGTGAGCTACCGCGGTTCCCCGCCGTCGACCGCGACCTCGCGCTCATGGTTCCGTCCGACACGCCCGCCGCAGACGTGCAGGCGCAGGTGCGCGACGCGGCGGGTCCTCTCCTCGAGGAGATCCGCGTCTTCGACCTTTACCGCGAAGGCGATATCGCTGCCCAGGGGAAGGTCTCGCTCGCGTTCTCACTGCGCTTCCGCGCCGCCGACCGAACGCTCACCGACGCCGACGTCGGGGAGCGGATGGCCGCCGTGGAAGAAGCCGTCCGCGCCGCCGGCTGGACCGTCCGCTGAGGGATTCGCTCAAGCCGGTCACTCTCGCGAAACGCGGTTGACCTTGCACCGTATGTGGTGACACGATTTGACCTGATTTCACCCGGGGCCTTTATGCCGTTCGACGGAGAGCGGCGGGGGGAGGGAGGTCGTCGTGCTGGTCGTCGCGCTCATCCTCTACGCAGCTGCGATCGTGGCCGTCGCCCACGCTTTAGCGCGCGAATAGAACCCGCTGTTCTGGCGGCTGCCGTTCCACCTGCCCACCCGGGACTTGCATAACTATGCACCTTCCCGTATAACTAGCGCCACGGCCCCAGTGGGGGCCTCTCTGTTATGGCGTTACGGGTGGGAGTCGTCGGCGCGTCGGGGTACACCGGCGCCGAACTCCTGCGCCTGCTGGCGGGCCACTCGGGCCTCGAGACCGCGCTCGCGACGTCGCGCGAGTTCGCCGGACAGGACATCGCGACGGTGTACCCGAACCTTGGCGCTTACGCGGGGCGGCCGTACGACGCTCTCGTCCCCGACCGGCTGAGTGAGCTCGATCTCGTCTTCCTCGCGCTGCCGCACGGCGCGTCGATGGCGCTGGGCGCGGCGCTCGCCGGGAGCGGCACGCGCGTCGTTGACCTATCGGCCGATTTCCGGCTGGACGATCCCGAGGCATACCCCCAGTGGTTCGGGACGGCGCATACCGCGCCTGAGTGGCTCGGGAAGTGGGCGTACGGACTCCCGGAGCTGCACCGCGACGAGATCAAGGGGCATCAAGCGGTCGCGAACCCCGGCTGTTACCCGACGGCCGCGCTCCTGGCTCTCGCGCCGCTCGTACGGGCGCAGCTGATCGACCCGTCGTCGATCGTCGTCAACGCGGCCTCCGGCGTAACCGGCGCCGGGCGCGGCCTGAACCCCGGCGTCCACTTTTCACACGTCGACTCCAACTTCAAGGCGTACACGGTCACAGGACACAAGCACACGCCCGAGATCGAACAGGAACTCGCGCGGTTGGCGGGATCCGAGGTCCGCATCACTTTCGTGCCGCACCTCCTCCCGATCCCGCGCGGACTGCTCGCGACGTGTACCGCGACGCTCGCGCCGGGCGCCGACGCCACAGCGGTCGGCGACGCCATGACAACCGCATATGCGGCCGAACCGTTCGTCCGGGTGAGTGCCGCGCCGCCCGAAACGAAGTACACGCTCGGCTCGAACGCTGCGCACGTCTGGGCCACAGCCGACGAACGCACGGGCCGCGCGATCGCGATCGCCGCGATCGACAACCTCGGCAAGGGCGCGGCCGGGCAGGCGATCCAGAACGCCAACCTGATGCTCGGGCTCCCCGAGACGCTCGGCCTTCCGATCGAGGGCGTCTACCCGTGACGCTGCCGAAGGGCTTCCGGGCGTCCGGCGTCGCGGCCGGCTTGAAGCCGAGCGGGAAACCGGACGTGGGCGTCCTCGTGTCGGACGCGCCGGCCGCGGCCGTCGGCGTGTTCACGACCAACCGGGTGCAGGCGGCACCCATCGCGCTCACCAAGCGGCTGATCCGAAAGGGCACCGCCCGGGCGATCGTGGTCAACGCGGGCAACGCCAACGCCTGCACCGGCAAGCAAGGCCTCACCGACGCGAAGGCGATGAGCCGCGCGGCGGCGACCGCGCTTGAGGTTCCGGCCGGTCAGGTTCTCGTCGCGTCGACCGGCGTGATCGGCGTGTCGCTCAACATGCCGCCTCTGCTGGCCGGGATCCGAGAGGCGGCGCACGCCCTGGAGCCGGATGGGCTCGACGCGCTGGCCACCGCGATGATGACGACCGACACGAAACCGAAGACGGCCACCGCGCCGGTCCTGGGTGGCTCGATCAGCGGCGTCGCGAAGGGCGCCGGGATGATCGCTCCCGAGATGGCGACGATGTTGTGCTTCATCGCGACCGACGCCGCGGTCGAGCGCGGCACGCTGGGCCGGACACTCGGGCGGGCGACCGGGGGAAGCTTCAACCTGATCTCCCTCGACGGCTGCCGGTCGACGAACGACTGCGTGCTCGTCCTCGCGAACGGCACCGCCGGCGGCGACACGATCACCGACGAGCACCCCGATCTGCCGGCGTTCGAAGGAGCGCTGACCGACGTGTGCCGGTCGCTCGCCCGGCAGATCGTCGAGGACGGCGAGGGCGCGACCAAGGTCGTCGCCGTCACGGTGAAGGGCGCGACGACGGCGCGCGAAGCCCGCGAGGCCGCTTTGCGGATCGCGGATTCGGTCCTGCTGCGTTGCGCGCTGCACGGCGCCGACCCGAACTGGGGTCGCGTACTGGCGGCGCTCGGCACCGCCAAGATCCCGTTCGATCCGAACGTGGTCGACGTGTGGCTCGGCGGCGAGAAGCTCTGCGAGCGCGGGATGGCCGGTCCCGGCGACCGGGACAAGGCCCGCGCGGCGCTGATGGAACGCGAGGTCGAGGTGCTGGCCGACCTCGGCCGCGGCGAGCAGAGCGCGACGATCCTTACCAACGACCTGTCGCCCGAGTACATCCGCATCAACGCGGAGTACACGACATGACGATGACGGCGACCGAGAAGGCGCGCATCCTCATGGAGGCGCTGCCGTACATCAAGCGCTACCACGGCCGCACCGTCGTCGTGAAGTACGGCGGCGCGGCGATGGACGACCCCGCGCTGCGCGAGGGGTTCGCGAACGACATCGTCCTGATGCGCTACGTCGGCATGAACCCCGTCGTCGTGCACGGCGGCGGCCCGCAGATCTCCACGCACATCGAGCGGTTGGGGCGCGCGCCGTCGTTCATCGGCGGGTACCGCGTGACGACGGCCGAGGACCTCGAGGTCGTGCGGATGGTGCTGGTCGGCGTCATCAACAAGGACATCGTCTCGCTGATCAACCGGCACGGGACGCTCGCGGCCGGCTTGTC
This sequence comes from Actinomycetota bacterium, assembly GCA_049273905.1. Lineage (GTDB taxonomy): Bacteria > Actinomycetota > AC-67 > AC-67 > AC-67 > JBASRP01. The sequence continues at coordinate 5,465 of JBASRP010000054.1, read as the reverse complement.
GGGCCAGGACGGGAACCTCGTGATGTGCAAGCGGATGGAGCACCCGGCCGGCGACCTGGGCTTCGTCGGCGATGTCGAACGGATCAACCCGGGGATCGTCTCGGATCTGCTGCGCGATTTCATCCCGGTGATCGCATCGCTCGGCGTGGACGCGGAGGGGCAGGCCTATAACGTGAACGCCGACGAGGTCGCGGCGGCGGTCGCCGAGTCGGTGGGGGCGGACAAGCTCGTCTACCTGACGAACGTGCCGGGGATCCTCGACGCGAACGGCGAGCTGGTGCGGCAGCTGCCGGCCGAGCTCGCGGCCGAGATGCACGCGAGCGGAACGCTCTCGCAAGGCATGGTCCCGAAGGTGTCGTCTGCCCTCGACGCGATCAAGGGCGGCGTTCCCCGCGTGACGATCCTCGATGGGCGCGAGGAGCACGCGCTGCTGCTCGAGATCTTCACGGACGAGGGCGTTGGGACGATGGTGACCGGATGAGAGAGGATGACGGAGTGACCTTCGACGAGCTGCGCGCGGCAGAAGCGCGGTACCACATGGGCGTGTACGGGCGGCAGCCCATCGCGTTCGTGCGCGGCGAAGGGATGTATCTGTGGGACGACGACGATCATCGCTACCTCGACTTCGTCGCGGGCATCGCGGTCGTCGGTGTCGGACACTCGCACCCCAAGGTGGTTGCGGCCGTGCGGGAACAGGCCGGTCTTCTCACCCACGTCTCGAACCTCTACTACACGGTGCCGCAAGTGACGCTCGCCGAGCGGCTGCACGAGCTTCTCGGCTGGGGGAAGGTCTTCTTCTCCAACTCGGGCGCGGAGGCGAACGAGTGCGCGATGAAGCTCGCGCGGAAGTGGCAGCGCGAGCAGGGGCGGTCGGGGCGCACCGGCGTCGTCGCGGCGTCGGGCTCGTTCCACGGGCGCACGGTGGCGACGCTCGCCACGACCGGGCAGCCGCACAAGCACGAGCCGTTCGCCCCGCTGCCGCCGGAACTCGTTCATCACGTGCCGCTGAACGACATCCCGGCGCTCGAGAACGCTCTGGACGACGGGATCGGGGCGCTGCTGCTCGAGGTCGTGCAAGGGGAGGGCGGGATCAACCTGGCGACCGCGGAGTACCTCGCCGCGGCGCGCAAATTGTGTGACGAGCGTGATGCTCTGTTGATCTTCGACGAGGTTCAGACCGGCCTCGGGCGGACCGGTCGCTGGTTCGGGTTCGAGCACGCCGGCGTGGTGCCCGACGTGGTCACGCTCGCCAAAGCGCTCGGCGGCGGGCTGCCCATCGGCGCCTGCATCGCGCGAGAAGAGGTCGCCGACGCGTTCAAGCCAGGGGATCACGCGACGACGTTCGGCGGCGGTCCGGTCCCGTGCGCCGCGGCGCTCGCGGTCCTCGACGTGATCGAGAACGAGAAGCTCGTCGAGAACTCCGCCGCGATGGGGGAGCGGCTCGTCGCCGCGCTCCACGCCGCCCTCGATGGGAACCCGGCCGTGCGCGAGATCCGCGGGCTCGGACTTCTCGTCGGCGTCCAGCTCGCCGGCGAATGGTCTCGCGAGATCGTCGACGCGTGCCGGGACGAGGGGCAGCTGCTGGTCAACAACGTCCAGCCCGACACGGTGCGGCTGTCGCCGCCGCTGATCGTCGGTCCTGAGGATATCGACACCGCCGTAACCATCCTCGCCGCCGAGCTCGACGAGCTGCGGGAGCGTCTGTGAGCTTCGAAGAGGGCGCGGCGCGGGCGTGGGTGCTCGCGTTCCTCCTCATGGCCGGGGTCGGGATCGGGACGCTGGTCGGTGTGGGTTGCCTCGTGGGAGCGAACGTGTGCCCCGGTACGTCGCCGCCGAAGCAGACCTCCACCAGCGGGATGGAGCTGTTCGTCGCCAACTGCGCGCAATGCCACGGACCCGACGCGCGCGGCGGCAAGGGGTTCGTCGGACCCTCACTGGTGTCCGGCCCGCGGGGGTCCTTGAGCGAGGACGAGCTCGCGGCGAAGATCTCGCACGGCAAGCGTCTCGCGGGGATGCCCAAGTTCGAAGGCGTGTTATCGACGACACAGATAGGCGTGGTCGCCCGGTACCTCGTTTCGTTGCGGGGTGGATCATGAGCAAGCCGATGGTGCTGATCATCGAGGACGACCCGACGGTGTCGGGCCTGCTCGAGACGCTCATGCAGATGGAGGGATACGACACGGTCATCGCCGCCGACGGCCTGGAGGGCCTGCTGAAGGCCGAGTTCCGCCGGCCGTCCGTGATCCTCCTCGACGTGATGATGCCGAACGTGGACGGCGAACGCGTGCTCGACGAGCTGCGCAACCGTCCGGACTTCATGGATGTTCCGGTCCTCATCGTGACCGGGCGCGCCGACGCGCACCACGCGTTCGACGCGATCGTGGGTCGCGAAAACGTGATCCCGAAGCCGTTCGATGCCGCCGCGCTCACCCAGCGCGTTGCGGATCTCCTTCACGAGAAGGGGGAAGCATGAACGACGACTTCTTGTCGATCGACGATCTCGACCCGGCCGAGCTGACGCGCGTGCTCGACCGCGCGGCGGAGCTCAAAGCCGACCGGCGCGCGTCGAACGCGCTGCGTCACAAGACGGTGGCGATGATCTTCGAGAAGCCGTCGACGCGGACGCGCATCTCGTTCGAGGTCGCGATCGCGGAGCTCGGCGGCCACCCGCTGCCCCTGTCGTCGGCCGAGCTGCAGCTCGGACGCGGGGAGACGATCGAGGACACCGGCCGCGTCCTTTCCCGCTACGTGCAAGGCGTCGTCGTAAGGACCTTCGAACAGGAACGCCTCGAGCGTCTCGCCGACGCTGCGTCGATCCCTGTTATCAACGCGCTGTCGGACCTCGAGCACCCGTGCCAGGCGCTGGCCGACCTGCTGACGATCCGCGAGAAGCGCAGCTCGCTCGCCGATGTGAAGCTGACCTACGTCGGCGACGGCAACAACGTCGCGCACTCGCTGTTGCTGGCGGGGGCGCTCGCTGGGATGCACGTGACCGTGGCGACCCCGCCCGGGTATGCGCCGATCCCGCAGATTGTGAAGCGTTCGGAGATCATCGCCGAGGAGACCGGCGGGAGCGTGACCGTCACCGCCGAAGCGCCCCAGGCTGTGCGCGGCGCCGACGTCGTCTACACCGATGTCTGGGCGAGCATGGGCCAGGAGCGCGAGGCGGAGGAGCGGCGGCTCATCTTCGCGCCGTACCAGTTGAACGCGGTTCTGTTGGGCCGGGCGGCGCCGGACGCGATCGTCCTGCATTGCCTCCCGGCGCACCGCGGCGAGGAGATAACCGACGACGTCATCGACGGCCCGCACTCGGTCGTCTGGCAGCAGGCCGAGAACCGCCTCCACACGCAGAAGGCCCTACTGGAATGGCTGGTGGGCTCATGAAGGTCGAACGCCAGCGCCGCATCGTGCAGATCCTTCGCCGGCGCGCGATCTCGAGCCAGGAGGAGCTGGCCGAACTGCTGCGCCGCAACGGCGAACGCGTGACGCAGGCAACGCTGTCCCGCGACCTGGAAGAGCTCGGCGCGATCAAGGTCCGCGAGAACGGCGGCGTCGTCTACCGCCTCCCGGAGGAACCCCCGTCGACCGACGACTGGCTGCGCCGGATGTTGCACGAGTTCGCCGTCGAGGTCGAGTCGTCCGGCAACATGGTCGTCGTCAAGACGCCGCCGGGCGGCGCGCAGGCCGTCGCCCGCGCGCTCGACGCCGCGTCCCTGAAGGATGTCATCGGCACGGTCGCCGGCGACGACACGATCATCCTGGTATGCCGGGAGGGCGTCCGCGGGACCACGGTCGCGCGGAGGCTGCGGTCTCTGGCCGGGCAGTTCACGGATCTAAGGGAGGCTTGAGGGTGGCGAACCGTTGCGTTCTCGCGTATTCGGGCGGACTCGATACGTCCGTCGCGATCGGATGGCTGCGCGACAAGTTCGGCTTCGACGTCGTCGCGCTGGCCGCCGACGTCGGCCAGGGTGTCGATCACGACGCGCTGATCGCCCGAGGCCGCGAGTGCGGGGCGTCCGAAACGATCGTGGTCGATGCGCGCGAGGAGTTCGCGCGCGACTTCGTCTTGAAGGCCCTCCGCGCGAACGCGCTCTACATGGGCAAGTACCCGCTCGTGTCTGCGCTGTCGCGTCCCGTGATCGTGCGGCACCTCGTGCGCGTGGCGCGTGAGCTCGGCGCAACCGCCGTCGCGCACGGCTGCACGGGTAAAGGGAACGACCAGGTTCGCTTCGAAGTGTCGGCGGCCGCCCTGGCGCCGGACCTCGAGGTGCTGGCCCCGGTGCGCGACGCCGGGCTGACGCGCGACGCCGCGATCTCGTACGCCGAGGAGCGCGGCATCCCGATCCCGGTGACGCGGTCGAACCCGTACTCGATCGACGAGAACCTGTGGGGCCGGACGATCGAGTGCGGCGTGCTCGAGGACCCCTGGACGGCGCCGCCGCTCGACGCCTACCAGTGGACGACGCACGTGAGCGAGGCCCCAGACCAGCCCGAGACCATGGAGATCTCGTTCGAAGCCGGCGTGCCGACGGCGCTGGACGGCGGCGTGACGGGACTCGTCGACCTGATCGGCAGCGTCGCGCGGCGCGCCGGCGCGCATGGGATCGGCCGGGTCGACATGATCGAGGACCGTCTGGTCGGCATCAAGAGCCGCGAGATCTACGAGGTCCCCGGTGCGTTGACTCTGATCCAGGCCCATCGCGATCTCGAGGACCTGACCCTGGAGCGGTCGGTTGCCGCGTTCAAGCGCGGCGTCGAGCAGACCTACGCCGAGCTCGTCTACAACGGGCTGTGGTACTCGCCGCTGCGGCGCGCGCTCGACGCGTTCATCGACGCGACGCAGACGGCGGTGACGGGCGACGTCAGGCTTCGGCTACACAAGGGGACGGCGGTCGTCGAAGGGCGGCGCTCGCCGCAGGCGCTGTACTCGTACGCTCTCGCCACGTACGAGTCGGGCGACCTCTTCGACCACGACGCGGCGGCCGGGTTCACGAAGCTGTGGGGCCTGCCGGTCAAGGTGTGGGCCGAGAAGCAGAACCCCGAGGAAGAGAGATGACCCGCCTGTGGGGCGGGCGCTTCCAAAGCCCAGCCGCCGACGAGACGATCGCCTTCACCTCCTCCATCGCGTTCGATGCGCGTCTCGTCCACCAGGATTGCGCGATCCTCGCGGCCCACGCGCGCGCGCTTGCGCGTGCCGGCATCCTGGCCGAGGAGGAGGCCGCGTTGGCGGCCGACGCGTTGAAACAGGTCGCCGACGACATCGCGAGCGGCGCCTTCGCTGTGTCCGAGGCAGACGAAGACATCCATTCCGCCGTCGAGCGGGCGCTGCTCGAACGCATCCCCGAAACCGCCGCGCGGCTGCGGGCCGGGCTCTCGCGGAACGACCGCGTCGCGGCCGCTCTCCGGCTCTGGCTGAAGGACGCGATCGCCGACCTTACCGCGCGGCTCGGCGGGCTCATCGAGAC
>JBASRP010000047.1:0-12160 GCA_049273905.1 Actinomycetota bacterium | reverse complement strand
GCCTCACCGAGGAGTCCGGTGGGCTTGAGAACGAGGATCAGCACGAGCGTCAGGAAAACCATCGCGTTCGTCCACTCGCCGGCGCCGGCCCACTTGGCGAGCGATTCAACGATGCCGATCGTCAGTCCGCCGACCAACGCGCCGCGCGTGGAGCCGATCCCGCCGACGACCGCGGCGACGAAGGCGGTCAGCCCGACGAGTGTTCCCATGTTCGGATCGACGAAGATCACCGGCGCGAGCAACCAGCCGCCGATCCCGGCGAGGATCCCGGCGACCGCGAACGAATACCGGACCATGAAGCCGGTGTTGATCCCCATCAAGCTCGCCGTCGCCTTGTCGTGCGCGGTCGCGCGGAGCGCCCGGCCGAGCTGCGTCTTCGAGTGCAGCACCTCGAGAACGAGCGCCAGGACGACGCCGACGACGAGGATCAAGTACTGCTTCGGCTCGATCGAGAAGATCGTTTTCTTGCCGGCGAACGTCGAGACCACCGGTTCGATGCGCTGCGCTTGCTCGCCGGCGACGTTCCGCATGATCTCGACGAGGATCAGCGAGAGCGAGAGGGTCGTCAGGATCCAACCGATATTCGTGTTGGGATCGAACTTCCCGAGGGGGGCGATCGCGATCAGGTGCACGACCAGACCGACGATCATCGAGCCGATCAAGGCGATGAACAGCGCGGCCGGCCAGGGCAGCCCCATAGCCGAACCGGACGCGAGGTAGAAGTACATGTACGCGCCGACCATCAGCACCTCGCCCTGCGCGAAGTTGATGACCCGCGTCGTCATGTAGATGATCGAGAACGCGAGCGCGATAAGCGCGTACACGCCGCCCGAAGTCAAACCAGAGACGACCGCTTGAAGGAAACGTTCCACCGCGGTTCCCCCCTACGTCCTCATCGTCCGCTCAATGGATCTTGCACTCGTTCGTCAGCTTGAACCCGTACGGCGCCTTCGAGTCCGGCCGTTTGGTGCACTGCGTGCCGAACCCGTTCTTGAGCATGACGTCGCCGTACAGCTTCCCGTGCTTCTTCAACAGCGCTTCCTGGTTGAAGCGCATGAACTGCGTCGGGCCGACGTATCCCGGCGGGTTGAACGCCTTGATGGGAGGATCGGCCTTCGGGTTCCCGATGAACTCCGCGCCGAGCTCGTAGGCCGGGCTTGTCTGGGCCGCCTTGCCGCGTTCGAGGGTGATGCCGACCATGTCGGCCGGCTCGAGTGAGATGTGGCGGTCCTTCGTGAAGCCGTGCGGCGTGATCGACGAATAGTTCGTGCCCTTGATCGTCTCGAGCGCGTTGATGACCTTCTGTGAGTCGGTCCCGCCGGCAGCCTGGAACGCCTGCGCGAACAGGAACACCGCGTCCGACGGGTTGTTCTCGCCGCCCGTCGGCGTGATGCCCCAGCGCTTCTTGAACGTCGTGACCGAGTCCTGGAACTGCGGGATGTAGCCGATGCCGCCCATGTACCAGTAGGACATCGTCCCAACCCTCGCGGCGTCGCCGGCGAGCACCGCGAACGTGCGCTCCGCCGCGCCGCCTTCGAAGCCGATGATCTGCGGATGCCAGCCGCCGCCCCCGCGCGCGGTGGGGTGATCGACGTACATCGCGTCGAGGCGCTTGAGACTCTCGAGCGCGTGCGCCGTGTCGCCGGCGATCCCCCAGATGAGCAGACACTGACACCCGGTTCCGCGGATGCGCTGCAGCTGCGCGGTCATGTCGACGTCGCCGACGTTGTACTGCTCGGCGGCGAGCAGGCGTTTGCCGCTCTTCGCCAGGGTTTCGCCGATCAGCCGCTTCCCTTGCGCGCCGATCGCGGTGTTGTCGCCGAGGTACGCGAACTTGCTGTAGCCGCGGTCGCCGATCGCGTACTCCTTCAACGAAAGGTCGATCCCCCACTTGTCGGGAGGGAACATCTGGAACAGTTGCCGGTAGTCGTTCTGCGGATAGATCTGGCCGACGGACGCCAGGTCTCCGTACGCGGCGATCGCCGGCAGGTTGTACTGCTGCAGGAGCTTCTTCGCCGCGTAGATGTCGTCGTAGAGGCCCGCGAAGATCAGACCCTTGATGTTGTAGCGCGTGATCATCTCCTGGATCGCGGACACGGCGACCTGCGCGGACAGGTTGTCGTCGCGCGCGATCAGCTTGATCTTGCGCCCGCCGAGGATCCCGCCGTTCGTTTGCCGGTAGTACGCCTCGAAGTCGGGGAAGCCGTCCTTCGCCGTCATGATCCCCGGCGCCGGCAGCCCGTGCTTGTTGATCTGCTCGACGGCGATCTGCCCGCCGTGGTCGGCGAGCTTGCCGACGAACGCGCCGACACCGGAGTAGATCGAGATGACGCCGATGTTGATCGCTTCGCCGCCGCCGGCCTCGTCGACGTTGAAGCGTCCGCCGGCGGCCGGGGTCAGTTGGTCGGCCGTGCGGCCGCAGGCCGCGAGGAACGCCGGGTAGAGGAAGGACGACGCGGCGACACCGGTGCCGAGCTTCTTCGCGACATCGAGGAACTCCCGCCGGTTCATCGGCGTGTCCCATCCCTTGGCGCTGGCTTCCTCCATCTGCTCCTCGGCGCGCCGGCGCTGCCAGCGCAACGGCGCATCGCGGCGGGGAAGCTCGAGCGAGGGGATCTGCTCCGGAGCCGGTTGGTGGATCGGCTCGTCCGGGTCGTGTCGTCGCTTCCGGCTCATAAGAGAGTCACCTCGTTGCGGAGGGTGAAGGCTGCACGGTCTGGCCGCGCAGGATGCCCTCGAACTGGTCGATCTGCTGCTTCAGCTCGTCCTGGTCTCCGGCCGGCGGCGCGATGCGGCGCTCGATCTGCGGCGGCGCGTACGGCACGCCGCTCAGATGACGGAGCTCCGTCTGCGAATAGGGCCGCGTCGGCTCGCTGAAGAGCCACACCACCATCCATCCGAGCGCGAACAGGGCCGCCAGCATGATCGCGGCGCGGCGGCGCGTGAGCGGATCGCTCATGCGATGGAGCGCAGGGTCGGGCATCGCGATGGTCACGCGTCATGCTCCTCCCGCGACGGCCTTGACCACAAGCCGGTCCGAGCCGCCGACCATGCTGCTCGATCCGAAGAGCAGCAGGACCCGCTGCGACGAGTCCGCGTCGAGGGGGAGCTGGGTTTTCGGAACGACCTGTACGTCGGTGACCGTGTAAACGGTCTCCCCGAACGGCGATTCCATCATGATGCGGTCGCCGACCCCGACCCGATCGAGGCGAAGGAAGAACCCTCCGTACGCGAAGCGGTTGGCGGTGATGAGCGCGATCCCGGGCTCACCGGGGATCGCGGTGCCCGACACGTGACCCGGAGCGCGCCGCATCACACCGGGCGCCGCCCCCTCGACGACGATCGCGTCCAGACCGATCGACGGGATCCCGATCCGGGCGATGGGCGCACCGGCCTCGACGCTGACCTCCGAGCGTCCGACGGGGTCGAGGTTCGCCCACGACGCCATCGCGCGATCGAAACGACGCGAGAGGTCGCGCTGCTGCAGAGACGCCCACACGTTCGAGCCGACGAACGCGAGCACGAGCGCAGCGACGAGAGACACGGCCGCGATGACGAACGGCCGGATCGGGAAACGTCGCCCGGTTGCGAGCCGCGCCGGCAACGTCGCGGCGGTCGCGCTCACGGAACGGCCTCCTCGACGACCTCGATCTCGTATTCGTCGCGGCGCGCGTACCACCACAAGAGGACCGCGTTGCCCAGCAGCAGTGCTCCGGCGCCTACGATGCCGGCCGACTTCGGCAACCGGTACCCGGCCGGCGGGATCTGGTTCTTGTACCACTCGGCCGGCGTCCACACGCGGTCGAAGGCGCCCAGGCGATCCTTCCACTCCGGGATGAAGGGCACCATGCCCGATCCGAGGATCACGAGGTTGCGCACGGTCTTGACCTTCTTCTGCAGATTGAACGCATACACGCTGCCGTCGTTCGCGGCGAAGTAAAGGTGGCCGCCGACCAGCGCCGGCGCCGAGAAGATCTTGTTGTCGATGTCGATGTACGGGTCCTTGTACGACTCGCCGAACGGCGGGTATTTGAACGTCGAATCCCACTTGATCTCGTGGACCCAGACCTTCTTCGGGTTCGCCGGGTCGCGCACGTCGAACGCCGTCATCCGGTTGTCCCACGTTGCGATGTACAGAACGTTGCCGCCGAGAACGTTCCCGGACAGCGCGTGTTGGTTGTAGTCCCACGGTCCGCCTTCGCCGCGGCGCGTGTACGGCGTCTGCGGTTCCGTGTTCGGTTGCACGCCGACGCGGGCCAGCAGGCACGGACCCGCAGCGGTGTCGCCCGGCCTCAGGCAGCCGGCCCCGTTCGCGGGTCGGTTCATTGCGAGCACGTATAGCTTTCCGTCCTGCGACATCGCGTAGAGGATCGGATCGGCGCCCTTCCCCTTCACGTCGGGGTCGATGGCAGGGTTGCCCCCGACCACGGCCTCGGTGTTGGAGCCTTGTGCGTCGTCGGGGGGGAGCGACAGCAGGAACGCGCTCGGGGTGCCGACCTCGAGCTCGAGGGGCAGCGGTGCGTTGGAGGAGCGTTTCCAGACGGCTTCATGCGACTGCCAGTCGAGCCGGATGATCCTGCTGTCGAGCGTCGTCTCGATGTAATCGCCGCCGCCGGGCGCGCCGAGGGGCGGGATCGCGACCTGGATGGCGAGGTCGCAGTTCCAGCCGGCGGCCTGACAGAAGTTCTGCGCGCCCTCGATGCGGTCGAAGACCGGACCGGCGTCTCCTCCCTGCTCGTTGCGCTTGCCGGTCCTCGCGTTGATGAAACGGACGGTCCCGTCGGACCCGGGGACACGCACCTCACCGTGCTGGCACGCGACGCCGGGAACGGCCTCGAACCGCCGCGTCGATCCGCCGGACGAAGCGACGTCGGCCGAGAGGGCGCCGCCGACCGGGTACTCCCACCAGGTCAGCTCGCCCGGGAAATCGGGGCTGTCCGCGTATTGCTTCCACAGCAGCCTTCCCGTGCGGTCGTCGAGCCCGTACGCCCAGCCCGAGAGCGTCATGAACGACACGGTGCCACTGCAGTGCGTGAGGACGCCGTGGATCTTCGGATACGCCACGCCGGGATGGACCGGATCGAACGGGTCGTTGCCGCGCACGCACTTGCCGCCGGCGCACCGGCCCGCGTCCGCCCCCGGCGGCGGCGGACCCTTGTAGCCCTCCTTCGCCTGGTACGACCAGATCTTCTTGCCCGTCTTCGCGTTCAGCCCGTACACCCAGCCGTTCGCGAACGGCACGTACACCAGCCCGTTCGCGACCACGGGACCGTTCGCGCCGGGATAGGACGCGGTCTCGGCGTCCGTCCGCTGATCGGGAGAGAACCGCCAGATCGGGAGGCCGGTCTTGGCGTTCAGGGCCAGGAACGAGTTCGTCGCGCCCCCGCTGACGTAGACGATGCCGTCCTCGACGAGAAGCCCTGCTTCGGGGAACACCCCGGACGGGAGCTCGGAGATCTTCGAGACCCACTCGAGCCACGGCCCGTCCGAGTCGCCGGTCGCGAGATGCCCGCCGTTGATGAACCGCGGTTGCTTCTCGGTCTTGTTGTAACCGGTGCCGTAGTTATCTCCGCCGAACCCGTGCGTCCACGACGTGGCGGTGTTCGGTTCCCACTTGGAGGCGCTGCGGGCCGTGGCCTCGGGTGCGATGAGGCCGGCCAGCGCGATGAGAGTCGTCGTCGCGACGGTGAGCTTCAGAGCGCGGTTCTTCTTCATCAGACCCTCGTCGTCAGGAAGCGGTAGCGCGCGGGCAACGTGAGTGACTCGGTGACGATCGTGAAGAACCCGCCGCCGGTGTCGACGTCGGGGAAGAAGTGACCGCCGGCCGAGTCCTGGTCCTTCGTGTAGCCGTAGATGCCGAGATCGTCGAGCGCGATGCCTTCGTGCGCGCCGGCCCCGAACGTGATGGGCACGCCGGCTCCCTCGAAGTCGTTGATCTTCTCGAGCCCCCGGATGAGGTCCGCTCCGGCGGCGCCTCCCGCGTCGCGCGCGGCCCGCGCGAGCACGGCCATCGCATCGTAGAAGGCCGCCGCCTGAACCGGCGCCTGCGCCGAGTTCTCCGTCTGGAACCGCGTGTAGAACCCGATGATCCGTCCGAGGTTGAACCACGGCCCGGCCCAGGGGCCGACCGACAGCATGCCGTCGCGGAACGCGACCGGTGTCACTTGCGCGCTCGCGTTCTTCGCGAACGTCGCCGTCGCCTGGTTCCCCGACAGCGCCAGCTGGTACCCGAAGCCCATCTTCTGGACCTCGACGACGATGCGCGCGGCCTCGCTCGGGCTGAAGACCCAGACGATCACCGCATCGGCATTCAGCTGTCCGGCGCGCGCGACGGGCGTGTGGATGTCGCCGCCGGGCTTGAAGACGAGCGATCCCTTCGGCGAGACGCCGGCGGCCTCGAGGGCGCCCTCCATCGCGCTCTTGCCGGCGCGGCCGTACTCGGTGTCGTCGGTGATCAGAACGAGCCGCTTGTACTTCCGCGCCTCGACCAAATAGTCGGCGAGCTTCTCCGCTTGCAGCGCGTCGGACGGCCCGAGCGAGAAGACGTTGTCGCGATCGGCGACCTCGTCGCCGCCGATGAGCGCGTGGATCACCGGCACGTCGGTGATCTTCTCGAGCGCGGGGAGAACGACGGGATCCGGTGTCCCGACGATGATGGCGTCGGTCTTGCCTTGCAGGCTCGCGACGGCTTTCGCCACGAGCTTGGGGTCGCCGGCGTAGTCGGCCTGTACGAACTCGACGCTGATCTTGTCGCCCTTCGCGTCGTCGGCGGCGAGCTTCGTGCCGCCGAGGACGGCTTGCGCCAAGTCGCCTCCTTCACCGCTCGTGGTGAACAGCACGCCGACGCGCAGCTTCACGGACTCCGCCTTGGCGCCCTTCTTGTCGCTCTTCGACGTGCAGGCGACGAACACGAGCAACGTAGCGAGGGCGATCGCCACGCTCGGGATCCCTCGGCCGCGTGTCGTCATGTCGTGCTCACCAGGAAGGTCAGCGTCCACCTGTCGACGGTCTTCGCCACCGCTGTATCGGGCACGGCGAAGACGAAGACGCCGACGTTGCCTGCGAAGTAGTAGAGGCCGAAGTTATGGGTCTCCGAGCCGAGCTCACCGGGCGGCGTCGCCGGGTCGTTGGGAAGGCTCGGCGGGTTCAACCCGAGGCGGGTCGGGAAGTGTGTGACGGCCTCGGTCTCCGTCCACACGAGGACGTTGTTCGCGTCGAAGAAGTCCGCGCGCGCCTTCAGGTTGCGGACGGGCTCCTCGCCCTCGTTCACCACGGGGACTACGAGGTAGTACATGCCGAGCTGCGGGTCGATCCCGTAGACCGGCAGGGAGACGAGACCGGGGCCGCGTCCGTTCTTGAACCCGGTGAAGTTCAGAGCGTCGCGGGCGGCCGGGGACAGCACACCGATTTGCAGCGTCGTGATGTGCAGGCCGGGAGGCGCGGCCTCCTCGACCTCGGCGAGCTGTTCGGCGCCGAGGGACGTCGCCCCTCCGCCGCCGCCGAACTCGGGTTCGGCGAGAACGGGCACGTCCTCCGGCGACGGCAGCGCGATCCTCGGGCCGTCGAGCTTCACCGGCTTGCCGTCGCCGCATGCGACCAGCGCCAGCGACGCCGCGCACAGCGCGACGACGAACCGCGCGAACCTCAGATGACGAACCAACGGAACCTCGCGAATCCGAAGAGGACGAGAAGGATCAACGCCGATGCGAGCAGCAGGCTGAACTTGCCCATCGCCGTGTCGGTGGCCATCGGCCGCTCGGCGAGCGACTCGGTCGAGAACGTCAGGACCAGCTGGCCGACGGCCGGCTTCTTGTCCGGGTCCATCGGCCGGCCCATGAAGGTCGCCATCTCTTTCGCGCGATCGACCGCCGCTGCTTTGACACCGGTGTCGATGTCGATCGCGTTGATATCCCACTGCAAGGTGCTCCGCGCGGTCTCGACGCCGAAGATCGCGAAGTTCTGGATCGAGTCGGCAAGGAAGCGCCACGTCGAGCCGAGCTGGTGGAACGCGTCCACCTGCGCCTCGGCGCCCGACGTCAGCACGTGGAGAGCCCAGATCAGCGAGTTCGGTGTGTCCTTGTTCCCGAGTGCCGCCTGCAGGGGATCGAAGCCCTTCGTCTTGAGCAAGTAGAGCCCGCGCTCGAGCTCTTCCATGCCGAACGGGAATTTGATGAAGTTGTACTTGTTGTAGGAGTTGCACGTCTGCCCCGCCGGCGTGTCCACGTCGGCGCCGCAGCCGCCGGGCGCGGCTGGCAGAGGCGCGAGACCGGCCAGGTTCGCGGTGTCGAGGATGTGGTTCTCCTTCTGGATCGCGTGCATGTCGTGCTCGACGATCGCGAGCTTCAGGAACGCGAGGTTCAGCGGGACAGCGGCGGTGGGGCAGAGCGGCGTCACGACCGCGGGCGCGTCGGGGAAGTAGGGGCGCTGCTCGATCGACCAGCCGGTCGCGCCGCAGAGTTGCGCGACGGCCTTGAGGTCGGACCAGATCGAGTTGAAGAGGAGATCGTTCGCGCTCTGGAGCTCCGCCAGCTGGCCGACGCCCGTCGTCGGCGGATCCGACGAGAAGCCGACGAACAGCCGCAGCGTCTGCAGCGTCGCGAGTTGTCCCTTGGTGGCGTCGCGCGACAGCTCCACGGCGTTCTGGAGGACGTTGAGGGCGCGGTCCGCTTGTTCGAGTCCTTTCGCGAGCGTCCACAACGCCCACAGCTGATTGGGATCGTCGAACGAGCCAGACTCCCGGTTGCCCTTGTCGGGTCCGAGGAGGGGGATCGACAGGTTGGCGAACGAGTCGTGCAAGAGCCCGAAGAGGCCGGTGAGCGCGATCAGGTTCTCCCGGAAGAGACCGAACACGTCGTAGAAGAAGTTGCGGCGACCGCGCTCGAACTGGATGCCCTCGCTCGTCAGTGCTTCCGCGTCGAGCGGCGGGAAGACCGGCTGCGCGACGATGCTGATCTTGGGGATCTTTCCCCCCTTCGCGAGCACGCCCGTCACGATCGCGTTCTGCTCGGCCGCGAAGTCCGGCGGAACGAGGTTCCGCGTCCAGTTGACGATCGTGTCCCGCCCGGTGCGCGTCATGTCGCCGTCGGAGCGGATCTGGTCGAAGTCGGCGTCGGGGAACGTCAGGTCGACGACGCGCGCGACGTACGGCGTGTACACCGGCGCGGTCGCGGTCACCGTCTTCTTTGACTGGATGTCGGTGTACGCGATCTCTTGCTGACGCTTGGTCATGTTCGTCAGCGTGATCACGATCTTGAAGCGGGTCGCGCTCGACTGCGCTTCGAGCGCCTCCGGCGAGACCTCTTCCTCGGAGCCTTCCTCGCCGGTGAAGTAGCGGATCTGCACGTTGAGCGGAAGTGGTTTGAGGCCGTCCGGCGTGACCCAGTAATCGCCCTGCTGCTGCAGCCGGCCCTCGTAGTAGATGTCCTTGAACCCGGACTTGCCGATCCCCAGGTCCCACGTGAGCGCGTTCTTGCCTTCGCGTCCGCCCGGCGTGCCGCTCAGGTACTTCACGTCCGCGAACGTGGCCGGGTCGGACACCGTGCGATCGCCGCGGCCGCGCAGCCGGATCCAGTCCTTCAGCCACGCCGCGGTGGGCTTCCCCGTCTGATCGATCTGGATCTTGAGGTACTCGGTGTCGGTCGAGCGGCCGGGCTTTTCCGCCTCGAGTGGTTTCGGGGTGGCCGAAGCACCGGG
The DNA here is from genome assembly GCA_049273905.1 of Actinomycetota bacterium. Lineage (GTDB taxonomy): Bacteria > Actinomycetota > AC-67 > AC-67 > AC-67 > JBASRP01. The sequence continues at coordinate 2,467 of JBASRP010000047.1, read as the reverse complement.
GGAGGGCGACGCGGAGCCGGTCGCGGACGGCGACGCGGTGTCGGTCGGTGAGGCCGACTCGCTCGGCGAGGCCGACTCGGTGTCGGTCGGCGATGAGGTGGGGGACTGCGACGCCGCCTCGGGCAGCATGAGGAGCATCGATACGAGCGACAGGACGGCGATGACCCCGATCGCTCTGGACCGGCTCCTCAAACGCGCCCTCCTCTACGCGGTCGCGCCTGGGTCTGCGACGAGATGTGGTCGCCCCCCACCCGGCCCCAGTGCGACGGGAATCAACGGGATGTGCTTCGACGGACGCCGGGACGCCTCCTGCGCCCGGCCAACGGGTCGCATTGTTTTAGACCTTGTCGCGCGAAGCGCGCAAATGATGCGCCGCGACCCCAACCGGGCCGCGAGGACGGGTCGTCGGCCGCGTGACCAGCGATTACACTCGCGCGCATGAGGCCTGAGCGGGGTCGCGGCCGCGCGCTCCGTGTCTTCGCCGGCTCGATGGCGATGTCCTTGCTCGTCTTGATCGCGCCGGCCGCGCCGGCGGCGACGCCGATCAAGATCGGTCTCGCCAGCGTCTTCGACTTCGCGAGCGAGTGGATGCGCGACGGCGCCCAGTTCGCCGTCGACGAGATCAATCGCTCTGGAGGCGTCCTCGGCCGGCCGCTGCGGCTCATCTCCCAGGTCGATCCCGCGCTCGGGAACCAGGCCGTACGGCAGCTGCTCCTGGGCGATCGGGTCGACGCGCTGATCGGGCCCGAGGTATGGACGGCCACGCAGAACAACGACCAGAACATCCGCAACCGGCGCGTGATCAACATGCTGCCGCTGTCGCCGGTCGGGCAGACCAGCGTGCTGCGCAACCCGTACGTGTTCCGGTTGATCCCGTACGACGCGATCCAGGCCGAGGCTCTCGTGGCCTACCTTTCCAACTTCAAGGGGTTCCGCCGGTTCGCGGTGTTGTACGCGGACGACTTCCTCGGCCGCGAGGGGATCGGACAGATCCGCGACCGGCTGAAGTTCGCCGGCCTGCGCCCCGTCTACGAGAACACCTTCAACATGGGCGACGTCGACATGACGCAACAGGTGGTCGGCGCGCAGCGGTCCAAGGCCGACGCGCTGATCGTCTGGGGACTCGCGCGCGAAACGGCGCGCATCGCGAAGACGGCTCGCAACCTCGGCTGGAAGGTGCAGATCGCCGGGCCGGTGGAGTCGGTCGTCGGCGACTTCATCGACGTTGCCGGGTCCGCGGCCGAGGGGACGGTCTCGGTCCTGCCCCACAAGACGATCAACAACTGGGCGCCGCCGGGCTCGTTCCGCGCGAACTGGTTCGCCAAGTGGTACCGGCGGTACGGCCTGAAGACGTTCAAGAACACCAAGGTTCCGAACCTGCCGATCGCGCAGGCCGTCGTCTACGACTCCGTGAAGCTCGTCGCCGAGGCGATGAAGATCGCGGGGACGACCGACGGCGAGGCGGTGCGCAAGGTGCTCGAGTCGGGACGCGTGTTCAAGCTGATCACCGCCGACTTCACGTTCTCGCCCGACAACCACGAGACGTACCGGGCCGACGAGCTGTGGGCGTTCCGGATCTCCAAGGGGGCGACGAACTTCGACATCGACCCGCGCGCGGACAAGCGCAAAGAGACGGAGGCGTGGCAACTCTTCGCCGCCGGATTGCTGTTCGATCGCAAGCGCGGCGTCGCGTTCATCCCGTTGTCGCTCGGCACGTTCGATCGCGGGCAGCGCGTTCCCGTCGGGCGGCTCGTGTGGACGGCGGTGTCGGCGAAATTCGTGGAGTCGATCAAGGTGCCGTACTTCGGGTTACCGGAGCGGCGTGCCGAAGGCAAGTTCGCGATCGTCCATCTCCGATTACGCAACGCGTCGGGGACGACGCGGAAGGCGCCGTGGAGCTTCGTGATCGACCAGAGCGGGAACCTGTCGATCCCCGACCCGCAGGCGATGGCGGCGTTGTGGATCAACGGTGGTCCGTCCGCGCGGTTCTTCATCTTCGAGCCCGTCCCGCCGGGCGGGACGTTCGAAGGCGACGTGGTGTTCGACGTCGAGCAGGACGCGATGAAGCTCCAGGTCGGCGTCCCGGACGACTTCATCTTCGAGAACTACGCGATGGTGAGGCTGTAGATGCGGCGCGTGGGTGGTCTCCTCCTCGGCGTCGCCCTTCTGGGCTCGCTCGCGTCGTGTACCGGGGGCGGCGGAGACATCGTCATCGGCGTCGTCGGTCCACTCTCGGGGCCCAACGCGTTCGTCGGGCAGGCGCAGCAGCGCGGCGCCGAGATCGCCGCCGACGAGATCAACGACGACGGCGGGATCGGCGGGCGGAAGGTGCGGCTCGCAGTGCGCGACGACGCCGACTTCAGCCGCATCACGTCGATCCTGCGCGACCTGACCTTGCGCGAGAAGGCCATCGCGATCATCGGGCCCGAGACCCCGACGCCCGTACTGTCGGCGTCGTCGCCAACCT
>JBASRP010000031.1:0-1912 GCA_049273905.1 Actinomycetota bacterium | reverse complement strand
GACCGTCCGTGCCGCGGGGCGGCGAAGGAAGGCGCCGTCGCGAACCTGGAACGGGATACGCGCCTGCGAGAACGCTTCTTCGAAGTCTTCGGAGCGGCCGTTGATCCGGTGCAGGATCGCGATCTGCTCCCAGGGCAACGCCTCGGACTCGTGGAGCTGCCGGGTCTCGGCCACGATCCACGCCACCTCTTCCGCACCGGTCGCGAACCCGCGAAACGTCGGCGGCGGGCCCGGCGTCCGCGTCGCGACCAGGGTTTTCGACGAACCATGCATCGCCGGCGAGAGGCGGTTCGCGACCGCCAGCACCTCGGGCGTTGAACGGTAGTTGTGCTCGAGCCGGATCACGCGACAGCCCGGGTTCCGGTCGGGGAAAGACAGCAGGTAATGGGGCGACGCGCCGGTGAAGCCGAAGATCGACTGATAGTCGTCGCCGACCACACAGACGTCGGCGCGGCGGCCGGTCCAGACCTCCAGCAGGCTCTGCTCCAGCAGGTTCACGTCCTGGTATTCGTCGACGGTGAACGCGCGGTAACGCGCGCGCACGATCGAGGCTGCGCGCTCGTCCTCCGTCAGCAGCCGCAAGGTTCCCTCGAGCAGGTCTTCGAAGTCGATCCGGCCCGCCTTGTTCTTGCGGCGTTCGTACTCGACGAAGACGCGGTACATGAGGTCGGGCGGGATCGGCGGCTCGTGGTCGTCGAGGGACTCGAGGTAGCGATCGGGCCCGAGGCGGCGGTTCTTGGCCCACTCGATCTCGGTCGCGAGATCGCGCAGTGGCATGAACTTGTAGGGCGGCGGGAGGTTGCGCGCGATCGCGTGCAGCAGCTGACCCTTCGCGCCGAGGATCTCGGGCGTCTCGGACGAGAAGCGGCGGAACTGCGCGAGCGCTTCGGCGTGGAAGGTGCGGGCGCGCACGCCCTCAACACCGAGGCGCGCGAGGCGGATGCCCATCTCGCGAGCAGCCTTCTCGGTGAAGGTGACCGCCAGGATGTCGTCGGCGGTGAAGGCGCCGGTCGCGACCTGGTTGGCGATCCGGTGCGTGATCGTCGTGGTCTTCCCCGTGCCGGCCCCCGCGAGGATGCAGACGGGGCCGCGGACGGCCTGAACGGCCTCCCGCTGCTGGTCGTTGAGGTCGTCGGCGACGCCGGTGACGATCGCTGCCTCCATCGCCGGCGAGAGTAACAGCGGGGTACGACAAGGACGGGGAGGCTTGTAGGCTGCGGCTTCCGATCGGTGGAGGGACGCGATGGGTGATTACTTCAGCAAGGAGGCCGCGACGAGCACGGCGATGCGCATCCTCTTGAAAGGCAAGCATCCACAGGTGACACTCACGGAGGGGATCACCGCCGAGCCGTTGATGGGCGAGCGTCTGAACATCAACATCGTCACCCTGGCGCCGGGGGCGGTCGCGCCGGCCCACGCGCACGACGAAGAGCAGATGGGCTACGTCGTGAGCGGGTCGTGCGACTTCTTCGACGACGAGAACAGCACGCGTCTCGGGCCCGGCGATACGTACCACGCGCCGCCCGGCGCGACGCACGGCGCCCGGGCGCACGAGGACGGCTGCTTGATCATCGACGTCTTCAGCCCTCCGCGCGCGGGCCTGAAGGAACTGCTCGAAAGCTCCTAGCCGGCGAGCCAGTCGACCGGCGGCCCGTGCGGGTGCGCTTCGGCGAGGAGCCGCTCCTCGCCGCCCGGCCAGGTCGTGAGGTGGACGAGGAACCGTCCGCCGCCCTCGGGGCGCGTCGGCTCGAACCGCAGCCAGGCCAGCGGGTTGTCGGCGGTCGCGCGAGAGGAGGCGTCCTCGAGGGCCGCCGCGAGACGGACCCGGCCGTCCTCGTCGAAGTACTGCATCACGATCGAGTGGAACACGACCGTCGCGAGGCCGGACCGCGGCTGGGCGAGCTGCTGCCCC
>JBASRP010000020.1:0-1902 GCA_049273905.1 Actinomycetota bacterium | reverse complement strand
AACCGTCTGCCGCACGAGGTCGGACTCCATCTCCGCACGACCCCGCGCGCCCCGCACGAGACGGTGTGGATCATCGTCGCCGTCGGCCGCGTCGACCCGAAGTGGACGCCGTACCTGTCGAAGAACCTCCGCCTCACCGCCTCCGAAGCGCCGGCCTAAGCGCGCCTTCCGGACCAATCTTTCGAACACGCGTTCGCTTCTGAACGCGCATCAATAATTTTCTTTCGATAACTCTCTTAGACGGTTCAACACCGTTGACTTCAAATCACACAGTGGATTAAAGTGGCGCGCAGTGGCGGCCGAGTGGTAGGGAAGTGGTGGCCGAGTGGTGAGTAGAGGGGCCGTACGTGTTCCTGGGGGAATTCCAGCACTCGCTGGACGCCAAGGGGAGGATCATCCTCCCGTCTCGATTCCGGACGGATCTCGAGTCCGGCCTCGTCATCACGCGCGGTCTCGACCGCTGCTTGTGGGTCATGTCGTCCGCGGCGTTCAACGCATGGGCGGAGACATTGCGCGAGAGGGCGCGCAGGGGAGACCCGCGTTGGCGCGACGTCCTGAGGTTCATCTTCTCGGGAGCGCACGAAGACCATCCGGATAAACAGGGCCGGATCTCGGTCCCGGAACACCTTCGCGATCACGCGGATCTGGAACGTGAAGTCACCATCACCGGCAACGACGATCGCATCGAGGTGTGGCGCAGGGACCGGTGGGAGGAGCGCCGCTCGGCGGCGGCGGAACGGATGGCCGAGGACCTGCGAGACCTCGGTTTCTAGGGGGAGCTGGCAATGACGGATCGGCAACGCGACGAAGCGGCGCGGCGCAGCCCGGCGAGAGAGCTCGTGCAGTCTCTCGCGCTTCTGGTGCTGACCGCGTCGAGCCTCGCAGCGCCGCTCGGGGTCGCGTTCGCCGCGGTGCGGGTGTTCGCGAACAAGTAGGAGCGGCATGGGCGGGCGTGCGGCGCACGTCCCGGTCCTTCTGGATCTGGCGGTCGGGTACCTCGTCCCGGAACCGGGGCGGCTGGAGGGAGTAGTCGTCGATGCGACGTTGGGAGCTGGCGGTCACGCGGAACGCCTCCTCGATGCGATGGGGCCGGGCGGCAAGCTCCTCGGCGTCGATCGCGACCCCGACGCGTTGCGTCGCGCCGGCGAACGACTCGCGCGCTTCGGCGATCGCGTTCGTCTCGTCCACGGGAACTTCGACGACATCGCCGAACTCGTCGGCGCCGAAGGTTTCGACGTGGTTGCCGGAGTCCTCTGGGACCTCGGGGTCTCGTCGATGCATTTCGACGATCCGGCGCGCGGCTTCTCGTACCAGCACGACGCGCCGCTCGACATGCGCATGGACCCCACGCAAGACCTCACGGCGGCCGATGTCGTCAACAGCTATCCGCAGCGCGACCTCACGCGCATCCTCCGCGAGTACGGCGAGGAGCGATGGGCGTCGCGCATCGCGCAATTCATCGTCCGGGGACGGCGTCGTCGGCCCCTCTCCACGACCCTCGAGCTCGTGGAACATATCCGCGACGCCATTCCCTCCGCGGCGCGTCGGGTCGGGCCGCACCCGGCGCGCCGCACCTTTCAAGCGCTCCGCATCGAGGTCAACGGAGAGCTCGATGCGCTCCAGTCTTCCCTGCCGCAGGCGGTGGCGATGCTCAGAGCGAGCGGGCGCCTCGTCGCGATCTCGTACCACTCACTTGAGGACCGCATCGTGAAGCGGTTCATGGTGGGCGAGTCTCGCGGCGAGGTGCCCCGCCTGCGCGTGCTGACGCGCTCGCCGTTGCGGCCGGACGAGGCGGAGATAATCGCGAACCCACGCGCGAAAGCGGCGAAGCTGCGCGCGGCGGAGCGCTTGGCGGCTCCTCCCTTCGATTGGACACCGCCCGAAGGGTCGGCCGCGTGACTC